>CAIOSU010000034.1 GCA_903861055.1 uncultured bacterium | reverse complement strand
TCTTGTAGTTCTTCTTCAATCTCCATGGCGCTAAACTTTTACCGCCACCCGCATACGGGCGCTTCTTGACCGTGGATTAATCTTCAACTCTTCCGCATCGGCCTCAACAGGCTTCTTGGTGATGGCTTTCAATGGAATTTCGGCCTTGCCAAACACATCCCGCTCTGGCTCGCCGCTGGCATTTCCTGCACGTATGTAGTTCTTTACCAACCTATCCTCCAGCGAGTGGTAACTGATTACCACCAACCTGCCACCAGGCTTTAAGCTATCAGTGGCATCTTGAAGAAATGCTTCCAACACTTCCATTTCCTTATTCACTTCAATGCGCAGCGCTTGAAAAACCTGCGCCATATATCGGTTCACGTTGCCCATGCTCAATGGGTCGGCAATGGCCAATAAATCGGCAGTGGTATTCATCGGTACCACGGTGCGGGCACCTACTATGGCATGCGCTAAGGTGCGGGCATTGCGTACTTCGCCATATTCGCCAAACACACGTTGCAGTTCGGCCGCATCATAGTTATTTAGCACATCGGCAGCGGTAAGCTTGCTATCTTGATCCATGCGCATATCCAGCGCGGCATTGAAACGGGTACTAAAACCGCGCTCTGCGGTATCGAACTGATATGACGAAACCCCTAGATCGGCCAATATGCCGTCTACTTGGGTTAGGCTGTTCAGTTTCAGGTAACGTTTCAAGTGTTCAAAGTTTTGTGGCACAAAAATCAGCCTCGGGTCGTTCCACACATTTTGGGCAGCATCGGCATCTTGATCAAAGGCCAGCAGCTTTCCGTTTTCGCTCAACTGCTCCAAGATGGCTCTACTGTGGCCACCGCCGCCAAAAGTCACATCCACATACACGCCATCGGGTTTTATCTCCAGCCCATTTAGGCTACCCTTCAGCATTACAGGCACGTGGTAGCTCATTCTTGATCAGGTTTCTGGTCGCCCATTACATCTTCGGCTAGGTCAGCATAGGCGTCACTATCCATATCCATCAAAGCATCGTAGGTATCCTTGTTCCAAATTTCTATCACATTGTTGCGGGCCGTAAGCAGCACCTCTTTGCCCACACCGGCATAATCGGCCAAAAGCTTGGGCAACAAAATGCGGTCGGCACCATCGAGGGTAACCTCGGTAGCGCCGCGGAAAAACGTACGGGCAAACTCACGATTGCGCTTCACAAAGGTGTTCAGCTTATTCACCTTGGCGCTTACTTGCTCCCACTCATCGTAAGGATACATGGTAAGGCACTTCTCAAATCCACGATTGATAACGAAACGGCCATTCACGGCAGGAGCAATCTGTCCTTTTAGGGCAGCAGGAAGCCTCAAACGACCTTTGTCGTCCAGACTCACTACAAATTCACCTAAAAGTCCCGCCATTGCTTGTTTTTATTAGCTATAACGGTAAAGTTACTAAAACTTTCCACTTTCTACCACATTCTCCCACCAATTTCCCCCAGGAATTTATCCACATCTTAAAAAGACGAGAACCAAAGGTGTTGATAATGTGATAAGTATGGTTAGAAAAGGCTTTTCGAGAATTCCAAATGGGCTAAATTTTGGCAATGTAAAACTAACCCGTTAAAACGGCCCCAAAGCACCCACTTTCGGGCGCAAACAGCGTGGATAGTATGTTTTACAGGACGGTGGGAAAGGGTGGGAGGAAAATGGGGGGTTCGAGTTGCGAGTTGCGAGTTTCGAGTTGAAATGGGAAGTTTAATGTGCGTAATACTCCCATTCGCGAATTGTGACGCGTGAGGAAATTAGCGCAATTGAAAGACTGGAATAAATGATGGGAATATTAACTACGAGCTTCTCTTGGAGATATTTATATTAATACCAAGAATTACACAGGTGATATTATACAACTTCATCACGGCTGTCGATTCGCAGAAAAACACCCCTTGGAAGAAGATCCGTGGATTGTGTTTTCTAATTTTTATCATGAGGCCGCCCCTCGGTATTACTACAAAGAGGCGATTTAGTTTTACCCCTCCAGCACCTGCTCTGCTGCGTTGGCGCTATCTACTTTGGTTATTACTTTCTCTAGCGCACCTTTTTCATCAATCACAAAGGTAGTGCGGTGTATGCCCACCGTATCGCGGCCCATGAATTTCTTGGGGCCATATACGCCGTAGGCGTTTTGTATGGTGCGGTCTTCGTCCATCAATAGCGGGAAAGGCAAATCGTACTTGGCCACAAACTTCTGGTGTTTCTTCTCGGTATCGCCACTTACACCCAATACTACATAGCCTTTGCTAGTGAGCATGGCGTAGTTATCGCGGTAGTTGCAGGCTTCTTTGGTGCACGTTGGGGTATCATCGGCAGGATAGAAGTAGAGCACCACCTTTTTGCCATTTAGGGCCTTTAAACTAACGGCATTGCCATTTTGGTCGGTAGTGGTAAAGTCGGGAGCCAATTGGCCGGGTTGCAAAGTGGTCATGATAGTAAATATGAGATACGAAATGAGAGATATGAAACTTGCGTAATTAGTTTTTGAAGGTGCACATGTATGTTGCCGAGTTACCAGCTTTGTCAGTAACAATCAACTCAAAATTAAGTTCGCCTACCAGGCAATGTTCGTCGAGGGTATAAAACAGCAAGTTGTTTTTGTAGTCGTAGGTAAGCAGCACCCATTTGCCGTTTATCGTTGCCCTGTAAGTGTCAATATTGCTCAAATTATCGCTAATAGTAAAACGGATGTCCTTCTTACCCGTAATTACTGCGTCAGCTACAAAATTATAGGGCCTAATCACAGGTGGTAAGGTATCCAATAGCAAAGTAAAGTTGCCAAACTCTTTAGGATTAGCCGTAAACCAGGAGCCTTCGTGTGTGGTGCTGTATGCCTTTATTCTTCCGTTCCTATCAATGCGCACCATTACACCTTTAGGGTGCAGGTGTTGCGGTACTTCGTTTACGAACAATGATAAGCTGTAACTATTGTGTGCAGGCTCGCTATCTTTATGCAAACGGTGCAGCGGACCCATTGCCTGTAGATTTTTAAGCTGAATACTATCTACATCATAGTTAAAGAAAACCTTGTTGTAGAAGGTATTTTCGCTAAACTGGGCCTTTAAACCGGCCCCATAAAAAGTGTTGCTGCGGTTGTGGTAAAACACCGTATCAAAGTTGAGCACTTGCAATTTAAAGGCATTGCTGGTAATGCTTTTACCCACGTAAAAAGTAAGGTTGGAGGCATTGCCTTGGAAATCTTTGCTCTCTAGCACCACCTTGTGCAAAGTGCTATCGTTTATGGCCAGGTAGCCATCGTTCTTCTGCAAATCGTAAACAAAGTTAAGGTTATTGCCCGGCAGCCGGTGGCACCGGTATACCGTGTTGTTGTCGTTTATCTTCTCGGCATGATCAACGTGGCACTGCACATAGCGTGTTTCGGCAAACGAAACACTATCCATATGGAAACGGTATATGGCGGAGTCGTCAACCAACACCTCGAGGCTATAGATGCCGTTGGTGCTACCGGAGTTTTCCATCTTATCGGTAGCGTGCAACCCAAAGGTGATGGTATCGGTATTAAAGTAAAGGGTATCCTTCATTAGGCGGTACCCTGTGGTGGTTTTGCGGGCAGCATAGCTCACCGGGCCAGTTAGGTTGTCATCTTTAGGGTAAACGTACACGTTGTGGATTATCGGGGCCATCTTATCGTTTACCAAAAAGCCGTATAGCAATGGGTTGATTGCATTCTCGGTAATGGTATTCCTTAGCTCGAAGTGCAAGTGTGGGCCGCCGCTGCCACCCGTGTTGCCCGAGTAGGCCACCATTTCGCCCTTTTTTACTTTGAGCTTTCCGGCAGGCACAGCCTCATCTAAGTTGCAGCTTTCTTTTTCATAATGCAGCTGGTGAATGTACTGCTCAATCTCGGCGTTAAACCCGCTTAAATGAGCATAAACGCTCGTATAGCCGCTGGGGTGCTCAATGTAGATAGCATTGCCGTAGCCAAATGCCGCTATTTTTATGCGCGATACAAAGCCCTCTTGCACAGCATATACTTTCAAGCCTTCTCGGCTCTCGGTACGTATATCCAACCCTCCGTGGAAATGATTAGCACGAGGTTCGGCAAACGTGCCTGAAAGGTATAACGGAACATCGAGCGGTGGACCGAAATTCAAGGAGGTGTCAATCACTTGGGCCGCAGCAGGTGTAGCAAACCAAACTAAACCAACAAGCAACAGCGATAAAGGCAAAAAAAATATAGTGCGCATAACAGGATACAATCAAAAATTAGGCCGCAATGCGTGCTCTGAGCGATAATAGTCTCTAATAATTTTTACCACCTCTTCGGGGCTATCAACCAATTGCAGGTAATCGAGGTCGTTAGGGCTAATGGTATGCTCCTTATCGCGCATGGTGGTAGCTATCCAATCGAGCATGCCTCTCCAAAACTCGCTACCGTATAGTATAATGGGTATCTTTTCAATCTTTTTGGTCTGTACCAAGGTAAGGCACTCAAACATCTCGTCCAGTGTACCAAAGCCGCCAGGCAACAGCACAAAAGCCTGCGCGTACTTCACGAACATAACCTTACGCACAAAGAAGTAGCGAAAGTTGAGCAACTTGTCCATATCAATATATGGGTTGGCACCTTGCTCATGCGGTAGGTCGATATTGAGCCCTACCGATGCACCGCCAACCGAGTGTGCCCCTTTGTTGGCGGCTTCCATAATGCCCGGGCCACCGCCTGAAATAATGCCATATCCCTCAAGTGCTAGCTTGCGGGCTATCTCTTCGGCTATTATGTAGTACTTACTATCAGCAGGGGTGCGCGCCGAGCCAAATATGCTCACGCAAGGCCCTATGCGGTTCATCTTTTCGTAGCCCTCCACAAACTCGCTCATTACCTTAAATATGGCCCACGACGACTCTGCCTTATATTGGGTCCAATCTTTCCTTGCTTTTTCTTCTTCTTCTGTCATGTGTTGGTCAATGGTCCATGGTCTATACTTGTCTCGCCTCAGGCGATAGTCCACAGTCCATGGCTGTTATACACTTTCACAAAACTACAAATCTTTGGCCTTATGCGGGAGTACGGTCTTGAGTCTCGAGTCCCAGCAGCCAGCTTAAGTTTTATGCCTAACCTTTGGGGTTTTGTCGTGTACTTTTTAAAGTATTAGCGGTAGTTTCTGGGTCTATGCTTTACACGCAAACCGTCATCTATCTCTGGCCAAAAAAGTTCACGATGCCAAAAATACATTAACATTTAATAATAATTATTTTTGCTTGTTTAACAACTATTCACACACGAAAAAGCCCTAATTGATGACCTTTTACCTTTGAATAAAAACAGGGTCCTGAATCAAGCCGAAACGTACTAAAATGGCCCATTAATAAAACCGATTCGCTAGCATGGGTTTACCATAAGATGGCTCAGCAGTGCAGCGGTATTATTCTAAAGCTAACCTCAATGCTATACATCAATTATTTGGCCTTTGGGTAGTTTTTTGCTCCGTCATTAACGCATTAAAAGGCAACCACAACAATACTCCAATAAGCATTTCATAAACGTAAACTGCAGCACCGAACACCCCAAAGCCCCTGCCCCTTGACTGCGAAGATGGCAAGATGGTGGGCAGTGAGTCAAAGCCCCCGTGGCTCATTTGGTTGTAGTTGTTCATTATATACGAAGCATTGGTTCTGAAAATCAGGTTCATATGCTCCCAATCATTCTTCCAATACACCTTCTTTAACGAAAAACCTCCCGTAAATTTTGCCTTGCGGATGAAATAGATTTCGTTGATGTCTTGCACCAACGTCATGCGCTCAAACGGGATTTCGCCAATGGGTGTTACCCTATCACTGGCAAATACGCGCACCACTTCGCCCGAAACTTCGATAAACCTAACCCCTTTTAGGTACTTTATGAACGTGAAAACCCATAACAAGCCAGCCAAAACCAACCAAATGCGCATGACACCACCCAACAGAAAATAACTGCAAACCACATAAGCCGTAACCACACTGGCCCAAAATGCACCTATTACCCAGCCCCGTGCAAACCAAGGTTTGGTAAACACAATGGGCGGCTGGCAATGCACTAGGTCGCGCTCCGTGAATATATCCATGTTCTTACTATGCCCTTTTTAGGTTTGATAACTTACCTTAAAAGTAGTTTTTTTGATTGAATTACAGGCCGTTTTACGAGCTTTAGCTCAATATTTCATGCTAAAGCCTGCATTGTGCGTTGGTGCGATTTTGTAAAACAAATGCGAATGCTGCAATGCGCTAGGCATATATGGTTTAAGCCTTAGAAGGATTAAAAGCACCAGCTCCTGTAATGAATTAACTTTTGACGATTAGGCCGATGCCATAAACAGCAATGCGCCACGCAACTACTTTTCTACGTTAAAAAACCTGCCTTACAAGCCTTACCTTTGCAGCCTTGAACATAGCAGTGCTAACACTTGTTATGGTTTCACTAAAATGGCTAATCCTACCCCAAACCCCAAACCCCAAGGCTTCTACTTAGCCTTTGTACCTCGATATGATGTAGCGGGCACGCTGCATATGTATACCCTATATCTCGTTAACCAATTGGCCGAAACAGTATACTATGATTTTGACCTAGAACTGGACAAAGAATGGGCCGAAGGGTTTGAAGGAAATGTATCGGCTGGCGACTGCATTGTAATAACCGATCTGGATTTTATGAAACTGGCCGACCAGCCCGTGATAAACCTGCGTTGCCATGTTTTATGGCAAGGCAAAACGGAACATTTTGAAAAGAGTATACGACCTAAACCCAAAAACCTACTGCAACTTAAGCACCACGAGTACTTTGATGCACCGGCCTATCAATACGAGCTTTGGCTGCCCAAAACCAGCAAGCCGGCCCCTCCAGTTGCTAAAAAACCGCTGGCAATAGACACCGAATTGCTGCGCATGTACATGCTTGAAAATACCCCATCGGGGGAAAAAACCAGCATCAGCACCACGCGCTTTGAAGTAGACTTGCATTTTGAGGCCATTATGAAAGACGATGGCAGCTTGTCGTCGGGCGAGAAGTTCCATGTGCAGTTAAATACTTTTAATAAGCAGCTAGACTTAGCGATAGCCAACGGACTGCACTATATGGTATTTATACATGGAGTAGGCACTGGCAAGCTTAAAAAGGAGCTTTACGCGCTATTGCAAAAGCACCCGCATGTGCGCTCGTATGGCCCCTGCTATGCTCCGCAGTATGGCTTTGGTGCTACGGAGGTGTTCTTCTAAATACTACTAGCATTTTATAAAAATCAAACGCCCCAACGAGTTATCATTGGGGCGTTTTTTATAAAAGGATAGCAGGTAATCATTAATAAACTAACGGCATCTTAATTTTGGCCTTTGTAGCGCCATGCAACATATGTGGTACCTGTAAAGCCAGAAATATCGACATTGCCAGAAGGCACAAAACTAGCGCCAAAGCCATTGGCATCGCCACCAGCTATGGTAGGGCAAAGTTTGGTCCAGGTAAAGTTCTCGGGGTTGTTGCCACCATCATAGTCAGTAGAAACCAACACTTCCAAAGCGGCACCGTCGTCATAAGCATCTTGGGTGGTAAAGGTCAAGGTTTCGCTATTGCCAGATACTGTTATTGCTGGAGTAATTAACCAAGTAGCTACCTCTGGCTGACCTGTGTTGTAAACTGAAATCTTGGCGTATACTTGTCCGCCACCACTGTTGCTTACCCAAGGTAGGTTACCAATTTGGGTAATGTTTTTCCAGCCTGCAAGGTTTATGGTGCCAGAAGTACTGGTAAAACCTTCAAGCAATAAATCTTGCGATGAATCAAATATCCTGATGTCGTCAATATGAAAACGGGTAGTACCGTTTACTGGGCCAATAATCTCGATACATGGGCAAGTAGCACTAGGGGTAACCTCTATATCATCGAGGCTGCGGAACTTGAACTGCTTATCGCTATTAAACACGCTGTAAACGCCCGTAATATTGAAACGCTCGGTTGGTGTAAGCGAGCCTGCAAATTTGGCAAAATCGCTGGTGCGGGCAATAAGGGCGCCATTGTTACAATCGGCTATAGTGCGGTTACGGGCAGAGCTGCCTCCAACGGTAGCCCAGCTAACACCAGCATCGTTATCGGCCATTTTCACACTCACCAATTTAATCAAAGTACTTTGGTGTATAACCGGGTCGAGTTGGCTAGCAGTAATTTCTAGTGGGGTAACATTTTGGTTGCAGGCCCCTTTTTTAATGATATCCGTTAACAACGATTGCGGTATGCGCTCCAAGCTATTATCATCCGGGTTGATAGAGGCACCTACCTGAATCACTCCGCCATAATTGCTCATGTATAGGTTCAATACATTTACATATACCTGCCTGCCCACTGGGTAGTCGGTATACATGTTGGTTTGGTCAATGAGCAACAAAATACCACCAGTGGCGTCTTGAATAACCAACTCTTTGTAGAAATTGCCGTTTTGGTCGCTAGAAATTACCACCCCTTGTATGATTAAAGTATCGGTAATTTTGAGGTTACCGCTTATGTAGCGGCTTTTAAGATCTGCAATGGTAATGTTGGCCGTAAGTCCCTCGTCAAGGCAACCATTGTTATCAGGTGTATCAAAATCGTCTTTAACACAACCACTGGTAGCAAACATAGCCGCTAACATTAGCAAACCGAAGAAACGTTTTTGTATGTTCATTGTATTTGGGGTATCGAGTAAAAATAAATTTAAGACTAGTAATGTTAATGCTGTTTTATCCGTTGGTTAAAACTTTAAGCTTGCGCTGATAAAAAAGTTGACACCATATGCATAAAAATAATTGGGCGGAAACTTGTTTACGTTGTTGCCTGAGTAGTCCAAGCGGGTCTGTTCAAAGCCACCTGTTATAAACTTCCGGTTATTCAAAATATTGTTAACACCCACTGTAAGGTACAAATAAGTGCTGCGCTCCAATTTTTTAATCCAATCGTTTACCTTGAACGAAGTACCACCAAAAATGTCAACGGTAAACTGCCCGTCCATCTCTTGCTGCTGCAATATATCGTTCCACAACTGAGAGCCCGGTTCAACCAAATCTACCGCCTCTTCTGTGCGGCGCACCCTGTTGTAATCAATAAAAATACGGTCGAAGTAGTTCACATAAAGGTTTGCAAAAAACTTTGATGAATTGTAGTGAAACCCTAAACTATTGGCAAACTGCGGCCCATTAGCTACAAAAAAGTTCTTTGAATAAATAGTAAGGTCGCGAGCCAAAATTTCGGCACTGTTGTCAAGCGTTATAGTAGCACTTTGACGACTGGTATAAATGTTTTGCCCAATGGCCGAAACGGCAGAAATTTTGAACCCAGTAAAAATTTGTGCCTCAATGGCAAACTCACCACCCAAGTGACGCCTGTCAATATTAGTTAATGCCACGTTTACGAAGTTGCGTTCCAAATCGTAATAGAAACTATACGTATCGGTGCCGTCAAGAAACTGAGTGTAGTAAAATATGGCTCGGGCCTTAAATTTAGGCGCTTTTAGCAAATAGCCGCCTTCAAAAGAGTAAATCTGCTCATTTTGTAGGTTATCAACTATTTGATTACGAGTGCGGGGTTGTATGTAGGCATTTTTGGCATACGGTGCCCTGGTCATGTAGCTTCCGTTTGCAATCAAATAGTTACGACCATTAATTTTGTAGGTAGCACCGCCCTTAACGCCATAATTCACAAAACTTAGCTTTTCGCCATCACCTTTTGAGTCATCCGGGAACAAGCCACTACGGTAGTTTCCGGTTCGGTAAAATTGGCTATGCGAAATATTTGCTGCACCAAACAACTCCCAATTACTCAGGTTGGCAATACCCTGCACCCAGGCGGTGGTTTTACTTACTGTAATGTTATAGTCATACCCGTAACGATCTCCTACTTTTAGCAGGCGGTTGGGGTTTTCTAGGTCGTTTTGAACGGCATTCGGATCGTTTACAAAGTCACGCTCGGCAAATTGATTGACATCAAAAAACAGATCTCCTCCCAATAAATCGTCAATAACCTTAAAGTTGTAAGTGCGCTGCCACACATAGCTGGCACCCGATTGCAAAATAAAACGATCGCTAAATTTATGCTCAAACAATATGTTTGCGCTGACGCGTTTTTTGTCGTAACGGCGGTCTTCGATGATATAGCGCGAAAGGTTTACAGTAGTATCACGGCCAGTGCCATTATAGTTTTCTACGGTTTCGATGCTATTGGCATTTACACTATAAAACCTATTCCAGTCCAACTGAAGCAATTCTGGGTTCTCGGTATAGTTCTGTAGCGCCTGATCCTGCAGCGTCGAGTCGGTTATGTAGCTAGGCAAGTTGCGATAGTAATCGGGGCGTGGGTCGGGCGCATTGTACCAGTTGAGGGTGGTGCTGCCGTTTTGACCAAATTGATACCCGAAAGAAGTAGACAACTTACTTTTCTCGTCAATTTTCCAAACATGACTCAAAATAATGGTTGGCAAATGGCTGTGCACAATATCACTGTTGCGTTTCACACCATTTTGGTAGCCCCAATTTGGGTTGTAGAAATTGCTACCGGTAATGTTGTACGCTTCTTGTAAAGTAGGCGATGTTTTGCCACGATTAGTTGGGGCACCAAAAATAGTAAGGTTAATGCTGTGGTTATTAATTACCTTCTCAACAGCCGCAAAGTACGACCACGCATCATAGCTAGTGCCATCTACATAGCCTTCTTTGGCCCAGCGGCGCGATGCAGAAAGCGAAACCGCCCAGCCCTTTGGTAGTAAGCCTGTCGAGTAGGTAGCCATTAAGCGGTTGGTGTAAGTACGATTGCTTGCCGCATACGAAATACGGTATTGCTTGCGCTGCGATGCGGCACCTGTTTGTATACCCGATGAGCCACCGACACCGCCAAACGTAAAATCAACTGGGTTTAGCCCAATTTCGTTTTCGCGGCTGCGAAACACATCGTTTAAGCCACCCCACTGGTTCCAGTATGCGCGGCCATCTTCAAGGTCGTTCATGGGTAAGTTATCCAAAAAAACATCGGTATTTTCGCCATCATATCCACGTATGCGATAGCGGTAGCTGCCAAATACAAAAGCTGCGGTGTTGATATACACATCGCGAGAGGCGGTAAGTAAACCAGATACGTTTTGCGCGCCATCGCCGCGCAAGTCGTTTTCGCTCAAACTTACCGTAGGAATGATGTCTTCGGCCGAAAGCAAATCGGTGCCCCCTTCGCGATTGATAAGCTTAATGGTACCCAAGTCGTTGTCGCCAGATTTTACCTCAATGCTGATTGCCAAATCGTTATACAAGTCGGTTTGAGCAACAATTACGTATCTGCCAACTGGCACGTTGGTCAATTCAAAAGAGCCATCGATGTTACTAATGGTGCTTATTTCTGTTTTTTCCAGAAACACCACTACGTTAACCATTGATTGGTTGCTGGCCGAATCGGAAATATAACCCTTGATAGTGCCAGTTTGAGCAAAGACCGCCAGCGAGGTGATAAGCAACACAGCGGTGTAAAATAACCTTGATTGAAACATACTTGGTGTTCAGATGAAAACGGGGGCAAATTTAACAATTACCTGTTAGTAAGCACAATAGGTGGATAAATTAATGAACGTTTAACACTGCGCCCAATAACACAAAAGCGATATAAAATAGGCCTTGCAATGCTTTCAGGCTACATAGGTGAAATTACTTAATGCCAAGTGCCCGTTTGTTAACCTTGGTTATCCACCTATTACAGAAGAGAATAGAACAATAATGAACTTTTACTCTTCATTTTTTCACCGTCTTACAATCTCCGTGTATATTAGATGGCTATGAAAAACATTCCCCGCAGCTTGCTCATTTTTTCGATGCTTTTGCTACTTTCGCTCACGCACCATGCGCAAACCCTTGAAATAGTTTCGCAAGATATACCAGCATTGGCCGTGCGCGCCCCAGGCGAGATACGCATCTTGTCATACAACATAAAAATGTTGCCCCGCCTGCTGTTGCCGGTGCGCCAAGGACCCATTAAGCGCGCGCGCCTACTACCCGAACATTTGATTAAAGATGATTTGGACGTAATCGTTTTCCAAGAATTGTTTGATGTGCGCAGCCGCCGCATTATCCG
>CAIOSU010000033.1 GCA_903861055.1 uncultured bacterium | reverse complement strand
CATTTTCAAATTCCCGAATTTTCAAATTGCCTTATCATTTACTTTGGTCATACCCGAGGCTTTTAAGCAGCCGAGGGTCGTTGCGCCAGTTTTCCTTTACTTTTACAAACAGTTCTAAAAATACCTTTCGGCCCAAAAACTCCTCCATCTCTAATCGCGATTCGGTTCCTACTTTTTTCAACTTATCTCCGCCTTTGCCAATCACAATTGGTTTCTGTGAATTTCGCTCCACAAAGATAACGGCGCTTATTCGTGTAATATCAGGCTCATCCTTAAAGCTTTCAATAATTACCTCGGTGCAGTAAGGAATCTCCTTGCTGTAGGTGGTAAAAATTTTGCCCCTTATAATTTCCGATACAAAAAACCTTTCAGGCTTATCTGTCAGTTCATCCTTGGCATAGTATGGTGGGCTTTCGGGCAAGTTTTCCACTATTTTAGCCATTACCACATCCAACCCAAGGTTTTCTTGTGCCGAAATGGGGATAATTTCTTCAAATAGTTCTGTATCCTTCCAGGCTTGGGTAAGCTCGGCTACTCGGTCGCCTTTGGCTTGGTCTACTTTGTTTAGCAATAGCAGTTTTCGGGCAGTTACGCCTTGCAAAGCAGTCAATACATTGGCTAGGTCTGCGGGGTGCTCGTATATTTCCGAGATAAAGAGCAGCACATCCGCATCTTCCAAAGATATTTTCACAAACTCGTTCATGGCCTTATGTAAGGCATATTTGGGTTCGTGAATAATACCAGGCGTATCGCTGAACACCAGTTGGTAGTCATCGCCATTTACCAGACCCAAAATACGGTGCCTTGTAGTTTGCGCCTTTGGGCTGATAACAGATAAGTGCTCACCTACCAGTGCGTTCATTAAGGTACTCTTGCCCACATTGGGCCTCCCTATGATATTAATAAAACCAGCACGGTGTGGAGCACTACTTTCCATTTTGCAAAAATACGGCTTTTTATGCTGGTTTTGTCGTGCAGTCCATTTTTCGTGGTTATTGGCTTGGGGCCTAGCTTTGGGCTAGTTTATAAAAAGCTTCAATTAACTTTAACTTAAGGTTAAAAAAGGTTATTTTAGCCATCTTACCCATTGAAAATATGCCCATTATGCGTTTATTACTCCTCCTCGCTTTGTTGTTTGGCTTCAATTTCATGTCTGGGCAAACGGCTGCTGACACTACCGTGCTGCAAACGTTTACTTTTGGTAGCAAACAAGATTATTGGTTCAATTTTCCGGCAGCTACCGAGCGGTACCAGAAAATATTGATGCAATATACCCTGAAGTGCAACCCTGCCCAGAGCCCTGCCTGTGGCGAGTGGGACTATACCACCCATACTTTCCTTTACGACCACTTGGGCATTTATGACTCTACGCTTAAACAGCAGCCCAGTTTTGTGGTAGATGGTGCCAGTCCCGATACGTTTGGCTATATCACCAGCCCATCATACTTGTATATACCTAGGCTAGAAACCACTATAAACTATACCGATACGCTTTCGCTTACCACAGCAATCGTGGGTGCAGCGGCTAGCAACACCAATGCAACTTTGCGCAGCAGCCAAACCGATGGTGAGGCTTATTATCTATGGCTTGCAAGCGAGTTGACCGCAGCTGGGCTTACCGCCGGAAACATTACCGGCCTTAGGTTGAATGTAAATGTACCGGGTAGTTTTTTGAATAAACTGAGGGTCGATTTTGCCCCAACCACTACCGATACTCTTACTGGTAGTACTACATTACCTAATAGCTTTACTACGGTTTATCAATTCAGCCAAGCACTTACCAGCGGTTTCAATTCGTTGGCTTTTGTGACGCCTTTCAATTGGGATGGCACTTCGAATATTCTGGTGCGCTTTAGTTTTGACAACAGCACTAACGGCACCGACTACACCTTGGCTGCTGACAATTGTGGCTTTGAAAGCACCAAAGAGGCAACTGGCAATGATAAGGTGCTCGATTTTGAAGGGGCTGATTACATAGAGGTTCCGGCAGCCGTGTTTAATACCGTTGATAGCCAAATAACCATTAGCTTCTGGCAGTATGGCGATGCCGCCCTGCAACCCCAGAACGATATCATTTTTGAAGGTGTCAATGCTGATGGCATTAGAGTTTTGAACTGTCATTTGCCCTGGGGTGATGCCAAAGTTTATTGGGATGCGGGTACTAACGGCACCTTAGGTGATAGGGCCAGCAAAGCGGCTAATGCATCGCTTTTTGAAGGCAAATGGAAACACTGGGCCTTTACAAAGGATGTGGCCACGGGCCTTATGCGGATATATTTGAACGGCAACGTTTGGTTGAACTTTAATAACAAAACTGCCTTAATGGACGGCATCGTAAAATTTCGAATTGGCTCGGGTGCGAATGGTGGACTGTTTTATGATGGTTTGATAAACGAATTTCAGGTTTGGGATAAGGCGTTGGATGTAAATACTGTGAAACAATGGATGTATAAAGACATTGACGCCACGCACCCCGACTATCAAAACTTGCGCGCCTACTATAAGTTTGATGAAGGAACCGGACTAGTGGCTGCTGATGCAAGCCCCAACAGCTTTGATGGCCAAATGTGGGGTGCACCGCGTTGGAGTACTTTGTTCAACAACGAAGGTTTCCGCAACTATCAGTATAGTGATTTGCGCCCGCAAGTAGTTTTTGAGCAAGGTAGCTTTTTGCAAGGTACTGTTACGGCGGTTGTTGTGGATACTATTGAGCAGGCACCACTTACGGTTCAGGTATTTACAAATGGGGCAAACCCAACATCTGCAACTGATACTTTCTATTATTGGCCTCCTTACTACAATAGCTATGTGTACGATGCCAATGGCAATGCTACCGACTCTGCGCTTGTGACGGCGGTAGATAGTTTGATAAAAACTACCTTGCCTTATTATGAGCGATTTGAAGTGGTGGAACAATACGAAATAGGCCGATTTATTACCCCTTATGGCAATGGCTTGGATTTGGGCGATGGTTTTACTTGGACATACGACGTAACCGATTATCGCCCCTTATTATCCGATTCGGTGCACCTATCGGCGGGCAACTGGCAGGAGCTGTTGGACTTGAAGTTTATTTTCATACACGGTACGCCGGCACGCGATGTGATTAAGGTGGAGAATGTTTGGAAAGGCGATTATTACCTAAGCAATACCGACCAAACCCTGCTACCCAAAACCATTACCCTCGACCCAGCGGCGAGCACTTTTAGGCTCAAAACGCGCGCCAGTGGTCACCACTGGGATAACCCGACTAATTGTGCCGAGTTTTGCCCTAAAACACACCAAGTTTACACCAATGGTATACAGGTGAGCAGTTGGCAAAACTGGACCGATTGCGGCCAGATTCCGGTATTTCCGCAAGGAGGTTCTTGGTTGTTTGATAGGGCAGGGTGGTGCCCTGGCGAACCAGTTGACCAATACGACCATGAGCTTACGCCCTATATTGCCGAAGGTAGCAGCAGCGCTGAACTGTTGTATACCGTTGAATCTGACGACTATGGTTATAACATACTACACATACAGTTGGTAAGCTATGGTGAGCCAAATTTTGAACGCGATGTAGAGCTTATGGACATTGTATCGCCAAGTACCACCGACGAGTATACCCGCTACAACCCTGTATGCAACTACCCGGTGGTTCGTATACGCAACAATGGTTCCGAAACGCTTACCCAAGCCGATTTTTCATTCGGAGTTGATGGCGGCTTTGATTGCTATTATACCTGGACCGGTAGCTTAGGATTTTTGGAAGAAACCGAAGTAACCTTGCCGACATTTGATTGGAACGGTTTAGACATCAGCAATCCCCGTTTTCACGTAACGGTTGACTACCCAAATGGCCGTGGCGACCAAAACAAAACAAATAACACCGCTAGCAGTGCCTTCCAGATGGTGCCAATTTATGATTCAGTATTTATAATGGCCACTAAAACCAATGCTGCCGGGGCTGCAACTTCTTTTAATGTTACCGACGAGAACGATAGCATTGTTTATGCTGGCGATAATTTCCCAAACAATACCACCGTAAACGATACCTTTAGGTTTAGCCCAGGGTGTTATAAACTTACTTTTTTCGATTCGCAAGAAGATGGTTTAAATTTCTTTTTGAGCAATGATGGCAACGGAACAGTGCGGTTTAGGAATTATGCCAACAATACGGCCATAAAAGTTTTCGAACCAAACTTTGGCGAAAAATTTACCCATCAATTTATGGTAGGTTATGGTATTGGTCAGTTTCCATTAAAGGATGTATGCACAGAGCCAACGCGCGATACAACCGCTATTGGAGAGATTGATGGTCCTAAATCATACGTAACCTTGCACCCCAACCCCACAAAAGGCCAAGTATTGCTGCGAGGCTTGTTTTACCAGCCTTCGGATATAACTATTGATGTGTATAATATGCTCGGAGTATTATTACACCAGCAAAAGGTGGCTAGCGTAAT
>CAIOSU010000032.1 GCA_903861055.1 uncultured bacterium | reverse complement strand
TCTTTTGGGAAACTTACTTTATAAACCTCCGCAGCATCATGGCCGGTAAGATATAGCTGGTCATCAGGGCCAAAAGCCCCGCCTGAGATGCTCTTAGGTTCCATTTTGTCAATCAACTCCTTTGGCAAATAGTAGCTATCCGCACGCTCCCAGCCTACATTGAATTTATCCAACCGCGTATCAGCCGAAGTACGGCCGGGCTCGGCCTTGTCGCCACTATAATGCGCAAACAGCACCCACCAGGCATTGTTGTGCCAAACCACAATATTAGCCGCCCCATCAAAAGCCCCAAACTCTAACGTGCGATAGTGCTCCATGGTTTTGGTATCCAATATCTCAATGGTGCTAATTCGCGGCACGGCTGGATAATTGCTGTGTGCCATGTATAGCAAGCCATCCTTTATAAATCCGCTATTAAGATGTTTTATATGGCTATCGGGCTTGGGTTGCCAAGTTGCTACCTTTTTGCCTTGCAAATCGTACTTTACCACTTGGGCATCGTCAATGGCATAAAAGTACTCGCCATCCGCAGCTACGGCTTGCTTGGCTTCGGGGGCTTGATAGGTTTTGATGGCTTTGAACGAACCATCACCTGCCCAAAACAACGTACTGAGGATGGTTATAATGGCAAAAGCTTTCATAGTTCAATAGTACCGTTTAGTAAATAAAAAGCCATAATACCAAGGCTCATTTTGCAATAACTTAACATAGGTTATCTCTTGGTGTTTTGTGTCGAGCTGAAAGCTCGAAGTTAGTTTATCCTCGCTGAAAGCGAGGACAAGTGACGGGTGAAAAGAGTCCGTGCCATTGTTTAAACGATAATTTCCGAAATTTGCCCCAGCAACAAGCAAATAGCATGAAGTATTTAATAGCAGGACTAGGTAATATTGGTAGCGAGTATGAGCACACCCGACACAACATCGGGTTTGATGTATTGGATTACATAGTCCGCAAAGAGGGTACTATTTTCCGTACTGATAGGCATGGCGACTTGGCCGAGATTAAGCACAAGGGCCGCACCTTTTATCTGCTAAAACCCAACACTTACATGAACCTTAGCGGCAAAGCCATCCGCTACTGGTTGCAAACGCTGCGCATACTGCCTTTTGATTTGCTAGTAATAACCGACGATATAGCCCTGCCCACTGGCAAGCTGCGCGTGCGCAAACAAGGTAGCGAGGGCGGCCATAATGGCCTAAAAAGTACCACCGAAATGTTGCTTACGCAAGACTATCCGCGCCTGCGCATTGGGGTAGGCAACGATTTCCCGAAGGGTCGTCAAGCCGAATATGTATTGGGTAAATGGAAAAAAGACGAAGAACCATTGGTGGTAGCCGCCATTGAAAAAGCTGCTGAAGCTGTGTTTGCATTCGGCACCATTGGCATTGAGCGCACCATGAACGAGTATAATACGAAGTAGTTGGTAGCAATACCTTTTCGACAATAAAACTAGTGCTATTACCCAAAGATTTTTTCGCAATACGGAATTCTCCAACGGGGTTATATACTACTAGAATAGGGCATCGCCCTAAAAACGAATTGCGTTTCCGGAAACACATTATGTACATCGGGCGATGCCCGACGCTATTAATATGATGCCCCTTTGGGGCGAGATAATGCTTAGAAAGGGTATTTACCTTCCTTAATCATATAGTTGGCTATTTCGCGGCGCAAGTGCTGCGGGTTGATGCGGTTGCTGATGCTGAAACGGTACGCGGTGCGCAACATCAATTTTTGCTCAAAACCATCGGTATAACTCAATATGGCATCTTTGGCCGCCTTGAAAATCTTTTGGTTGGCCTCATAAACATAAAGCTGGGCCATATTTACCTGCTGTTGCAGATTTTCAGCATCGGTGCTGCCTTTGCTTATCAATAAGGCTTTCTCGGTGCGCAATACTGTAGATTCGGCCACGTAAATTTCAATCATCATATCGGCCACGTTCATCAAAATCTCTTGCTCATCGGTTAGTTTCAAACCAAACTTTTGGGCAGCACGGCCAGCAACTAGCAAGCAAAGTTTCTTATGGTTATCAAGCGTAGCCAACTCTTTACCAAAACGGCCACCATACGATTTTTTGAATAACTGCGAGAACAGCGCCAATGGTACTTGCTTTATAGGCGCGGTAATATCGTAGTCCTTGTCTTTAAACGCTTTTTTGAACAACGTACCTACCGCCAACATGCGGTTAATTTCATTGGTGCCCTCATAAATACGTGTTATACGGGCATCGCGATAACCCTTCTCCACAGGCAATTCTGCCGAAAAGCCCATGCCACCATGTATTTGCAACGATTCATCAACCACAAAATCCAACACTTCTGAGCCATGTACTTTGCAAAGTGCACACTCAATAGCAAACTGCTCCACAGCTTTCAGCTTAGCTTCGGCCTTGTCCATGCCCGTTGCTAATAAGTGTTCAAACTCATCATCAATATTCTGCCCCGCGCGGTAGCTAGCCGACTCAATAGCGTATGTTTTCATAGCCATTTCGGCCAGCTTGTGCTTAATAGCACCAAATTCGGCAATGGGAGTTTCAAACTGTTTGCGACCCTTGGCGTACTCAATAGTGCCGTCAATACCCATTTTGCAACCACCCAACGCTGCTGTGGCTAACTTAATACGGCCAATGTTAAGTATGTTCAAAGCAATTTTGAAACCATTGCCACGATTGCTCAAGAGGTTCTCAACTGGCACTGGGCAATCGTTAAGAAAAACCTGCACAGTACTTGAGCCTTTAATACCCAGTTTCTTTTCCTCAGCACCAATACTTAAACCACCAAAAGCTTTTTCTACAATAAATGCAGATAGGTTTTTGTCATCATCTATTTTAGCAAACACAATAAACAAATCAGCAAAGCCTCCATTGGTAATCCACATCTTCTGCCCGTTAAGCAGGTAGTGCGTACCTTCCGCGTTCAGTTTAGCTTTGGTTTTACCGCTGTTGGCATCGCTGCCCGCGCTAGGCTCGGTAAGTGCATAGCTCACTTTGGTGCTGCCATCGGCCAAGCCGGGCAAGTATTTGGCTTTTTGCGCTGCATTGCCGTAGTAAACAATTGGAAGCATACCTATACCCGTATGAGCCCCATAAGTAGTGCCAAACGAAAACCCATAAGCCGATTTCTCGGCCACCAACATACTGGTATTGAACGACATATCGAACCCGCCATATTCCTCTGGCACCGAAGTGCCCAACAAGCCCAATTCGCCAGCTTTTTCTACCAACCGCGGCATCAAGGTTTTATCGGCCATGCTGTCAATCTCATCTAGGTAAGGATGGATTTCCTGCTTCGTGAAATCAATCATCGATTGCGCTATCATTCGTTGCTCTTCATTCCACTCTTCGGGAATAAAAATATCTTCAGGGCGCGTTTGCCTCAACAAAAATTCGCCGCCTTTTAAGGTTGTCTTTGAGTTGCTCATGGTTAACTTCTTATGCTTCAATTGCTTTCAAAGATACTAAAATGAGTTGTTTGTTTCCCTTTTGAATCCTGTTTCTTGCCACTCCTGAAAAAAATATTTCCTTCAAAAAACTAACAATCCCTATTATTTTATCCAAATTTGCCTCTGACAAGACCATCCTGCTACATTTACCTACAAGCAGCCTCTCAGGATCTTATCGAAAACTTATTAGTAAAATGAACCATAGCAGTAGCGCCCACAGGCTTTCGGCCGCAGGATTACTGATTACTTTAGGCATTATTTATGGCGACATAGGAACCTCCCCGCTGTACGTTATGAAGGCCATTATAGGACATGGCGCCAATAATGATCCAAACCCAATAAACGCACTAGTAGTACTTGGTGGGCTTTCGGCCATTTTTTGGACGATTACCATGCAGACTACTATAAAGTATGTTTACCTTACCCTGCAAGCGGACAACAAAGGAGAAGGCGGTATATTCTCATTGTATACCTTGGTGCGAAGAACTAAAAAGAAATGGTTGATGATACCTGCTATTATCGGTGGCAGTACTTTGTTGGCCGATGGTATTATTACCCCGCCCATTTCCGTCTCTTCGGCTATTGAGGGTTTAAAGAGCTTACCTTGGCTCGGTGAGTTCAATACCGTGCCTTACGTAATAGCCATTTTGGTTGGCTTATTTATTATTCAGCAATTTGGCACCAGCAAAATAGGCAAGTTGTTTGGCCCCGTGATGTTGGTTTGGTTTGTAATGCTGGCTGTATTGG
Source organism: uncultured bacterium (assembly GCA_903861055.1). GTDB lineage: Bacteria > Bacteroidota > Bacteroidia > Chitinophagales > CAIOSU01 > CAIOSU01. Next base: position 9,796 of record CAIOSU010000032.1, on the reverse strand, counting down.
GCAGTGTTCAACTAGCAGGAAATGTGAGTGTTTTAAAAGCCTTGAACCCTTATTATGCTTATCAACTGTTGGTAGAGCACCCAGGTGGTTTTTGGCTCTTAGGCGCTGTGTTTTTGTGCACTACTGGTGCCGAGGCGCTGTATTCAGATTTGGGCCACTGTGGCAAACAAAATATCAGAGTATCGTGGGGTTTTGTAAAAATCGCTTTGCTACTCAACTACTTTGGCCAAGGGGCTTGGTTACTTCAATTTGATGGACAGGTACTCGAGAAAGGCATCAACCCATTTTATGCCATCATGCCCGAATGGTTTTTGCTACCGGGTATTGTAATTGCCACGCTTGCGGCCATTATAGCCAGCCAAGCGTTAATTACCGGCTCATTTACACTCATAAACGAGGCTATACGTCTCAACTTTTGGCCGAAAGTACGTATTGATTACCCTAGCTTGGCGAAAGGACAGATATACATTCCATTTGTCAATTGGATGTTGATGGTAGGCTGTATAGCCGTAGTGCTTTACTTTGAGGAGTCGAGTGCCATGGAGGCCGCATATGGGTTGGCTATTGTACTTACCATGCTCATGACCAGCATATTGGTGGTTTACTATATGTACCTCAAGCATTTCCACAAAATCCTCATTTTCGGATTTATAGTGGTGCATGGCTCTATTGAGATTGCATTTTTGGTGGCCAATTTAGATAAGTTTGCCCATGGCGGTTTCATTACCCTTATCATTGGGCTATTCCTACTCACTATTATGTGGGTATGGTACAATGCCCGCCGCATTCGCAACCGCTATGTGGAGTTTACCAAACTTGACGAGTATTTGCCATTGCTAGAGCAGTTGAGCACCGACCAATCCATCAACAAATACGCTACGCACTTGGTGTACCTAACCAGTGCCGATAGAAAGGATGAGATTGAGACCAAAATCATCTACTCCATCATGCAGAAACAGCCCAAACGAGCCGATATTTATTGGTTTGTGCACGTGGAAGTAATGGATGAGCCAAATACCATGTCGTACAAAATAGACCACATTGTGCAGAATGATGTGATAAGGGTTGACTTTAAGCTCGGTTTCCGTGTGGCGCCGCGCATCAACCTGTTCTTCCGTAAAGTGGTAGAAGATTTGGTGAAGGAGAAAGAGGTAGACATCAGCAGCCGATACGAATCGCTAAATAAACTCAACGTAATTGGTGATTTCCGCTTTGTGGTAATCGAAAAAATCCTGTCCAACGATAACGAATTACCTATCTATGAGCAAATTATCTTGGATATATACAAGCTACTGCGTAATATAAGCTTGCCCGAGCACAAAGCTTTTGGCCTAGATACCAGCTCCGTTGAAACGGAAAAGGTTCCTTTGGTTATTACCCCCGCAAATGATATTAAGCTGAAACGGATACATTAAAGGAAGGTTTTCGTTCTTCCCTTATAACCAACGTCGTTGAGCACGCTTACATCCTTAGCAATGCGTTATGAAAAGCTTTGGGATGCATAACAACCACCTGCGGCAATTGAACTAAAATCAATATGACTTGCTGGTTTCTGCAGCATGTTATCTTCTCATTCGGTTGTACCGCGGTGCGATTAATGCTATTCATTTCGACAGCTGTGTTGCAGTAACACATGCTCTGTAAGCCTTTTCAAATCAAGGTTCAAACTCCCTACGCACAAACATAAAACTCGCTCTTAATCAACCTAATAGTAGGTATACTGCAACAAAATTTGCCATTTACACGTTATCATGGTATCTTTGCTAACGAACGTTAGTTTAAGCAATCCGACAACTGCCCAGTTTTATGAGTATTGAAACCTTGAGCCGAAAGGACCAGATAAACCAAGTAGCCCAAAACTTATTCCGAGAGAAAGGGTATTCGGCCACTAGCATGAGAGATTTGGCCAAGGCCATTGGTATTGAAGCTGCAAGCCTATACAGTCACATAAAAAGCAAGGAAGAGTTGCTGCAAAACATCTGTTTCCGCATTGCTGCTGAGTTCTTTGATGAATATGATAGGGTACAAAATGGCACTACCGACCCAAAGCTTCGTTTCCGCCATGCCGTTACGGCGCACACCCGCGTAGTGGCGAGCAACTTAGATGCATCATCGGTTTTTTTTAACGAATGGAGGCACTTAAACGAGCCGTCGCTTTCGGAGTTTAAGGCCCAACGTGCCGCCTACGAAGACCGTTTTAAGAATCTTTTAAGGGAAGGTATTGAGGCTGGTGTTTTTCGCAAAGTGCAGGTGAGTTTTGCTATGCGATTGGTGTTTAGCACACTCAACGGCATACCCACCTGGTACCGCAACGATGGCGCCCTTAGCCCTGACCAAATTGCAGACCAAATTGCAGACTTCCTTTTAGAAGGCCTGCTTAAAAAATAAAATTTGAAATATGAGGTGAGCAATCAGAAACATTTTTCTAAACGTTTTTAGTCACACCATTTCATATTTCTCATTTCTAATTTCATATTTAAAGTTTACGCCCATGTACGGAGGAGGATTTATACCAGACGAGAACCCTAAAAAGCAAACCGAAGCAGTAGCCGAAGACCCAGCTTTGTTGGCTGAGTTTCAAGCGCGCATTGATAGGGGCGAGAAGATTGAGCCGCATGACTGGATGCCAGCCATGTACCGCAAACAGCTTATTCGCATGATTGAGCAGCACGCGCATAGCGAAATAATTGGCGCCCTGCCCGAGGGCACATGGATTACCCGCGCACCAGGCTTTAGGCGCAAAATGGCGCTTATTGCCAAGGTGCAGGACGAAATTGGCCACGGTCACTTGCTATACACCGCTGCCGAAACCCTCGGCAAACCGCGCGAGCAAATGATTAACGACCTGTTGAGTGGCAAAAGCAAGTACAGCAACGTATTTAATTACCCAGCCGTTACTTGGGCCGATGTAACAGTTATTGGATTTTTGATTGACGCAGCCGCCATTGTAAATCAATTGGCGAACAGCAAAGGCTCGTACGGGCCGTATTGCCGTGCTTTGGAAAGGATTTGTGCCGAAGAAGCTTTCCACCTAAAGCAAGGTCACGACGCATTTGTGTACCTAGCCACCGGTACACCGCAGCAGCACGAAATGCTGCAAGCGGCCGTAAACCGTTGGTACAAACCTATCATCCACTTTTTTGGCCCAAGCGACAAAGAATCGGTGCATAGTGAGCAGTTGATGCGTTGGAAAGTGAAAATGGCCAGCAACGACGATATGCGGAACCAGTTTTTGGATATGTACGTGCCTAAAGTGCGCGAAGTAGGTATCGATTTCCCAGACCCGAACTTGAAGAAAGACCCTGAAACCGGCAAATGGAACTTTAGCGACCCAGATTGGGACGAGTTTTATGAAGTAATAAAAGGCAATGGCCCGTGTAATGCCGAGCGCCTTGCTGTGCGTAAATGGGCCGAAGAAAAAGGCCGCTGGGTGCGCCAAGCATTGGCCACCCCATACACCAAGAGTACTGTGCCTTTGGCATAATTGATATAGTGCATTCGCAAAAGAGCTAACCCGCTGTTAGAAAGTCCCGTAGAGCCAAAAACTTTTTGTCTCTGCGGGATGGATGCGAAACCGTTATAATCAATTTTAAATTTTGAATACTCAATCCATTCCCGCCATGAGCGACCAAAATAAATCTCTCGACCCACGTATCGCCCGTCTGGAGCTTCCTCAAGGCGAAAGTATTGTAAAGCCCGATGAATACTGGGGAACGTTTGAAGTGTTTTTGCAAGAAAAACGGGGCAAGTTCCACCAACATGTAGGAAGCGTGCACGCACCCGACCAAGAAATTGCTTTGGTATTTGCTAAAGAGCAATATGCGCGCCGCGGCAAGTGCGTAAACATGTGGGTAGTAAAAACCACCGACATTTTCGCCTTTCCACTAGCCGATGAGGATATGTTTACCACCACCCCCGATAAGCAGCACCGAGAAGCAGGCATGTATAAAGTGAGAGATAGGATACAGGCGTATCAGGAGCGGGAGAAAAAGATTTAAAATTGAAAATTCAAAATTTAAAATTGGTTTTGGGTGGCGAAAATTGAGCATTTTGAAGACTTGAAAATATGGAAAGATGCTGCAGCAATTAGTGTCTCAATTATCAAAATATCAATGACCGGTCCGCTAAGTAAAGATTTCGGCATTAGAGATCAAATAAGACGTTCCGCTCTTTCCATATCAAGTAATATTGCCGAAGGTTTTGAGTACAACAACAATAAAGAGTTTATCCGCTTTCTAAAGTATTCAAAAGGTTCTGCAGGAGAACTTCGAAGTCAACTGTATATTGCCTTTTCTGCCGAACTTATAGAGAGGGAAATATATGAAGCATACAAAAAGGAATTATTAGAAATGTCCCGTCAAATTAGTGGTTTCATAAAGTATTTGCAGGAGCATAAGTATACGACTACCAAAACACGGGAAAAATAATTTTAAATTTTGAATTTTAAATTTTCAATTGAATGCAAAGCCTAAAAAATTTCCTCTACACCATCGCCGACGACAACCTAATCCTTGGCCACCGAAACAGTGAATGGACGGGCCTGGGGCCGGTGTTGGAAGAAGATATTGCCTTCTCATCCATGGCTCAGGATAAAGTTGGATTGGCATACCAGCTATATCAACTACTACACACGGATATGGGCGAAGGCCACCCAGATAAGGTAGCTTTTGCGCGCACCGAAACGGAATTTAAGTGCTGCCAGCTGGTGGAGTACCCTATTGGCGAATACGACTTTAGCCTCGTGCGCCACTTTTTGTTCGATCATGCCATGTATGAGTTGTTTAGCATGCTCACTACTTCGGCATACCCAGCATTGGCACAATTGGCAGTTAAAGTTCGTGGCGAGCTGAAATACCATGTGCTACATGCCGATACTTGGCTAAAGAAGCTAGGTAATGGCTCCGAAGAAAGCAAAGCCCGCATGCAATCGGCATTGAACTATGCATACCCATTGGCACTTGGCACCTTTGAACCTCTGGAAGGGGAACAAGAACTGGTGCAATATGGTTATTTCGAAGGAATGGTCGTATTGCAAGAGCGTTGGCTGGCGAGCATTTTGCCCGTATTGGAAACGGCTGGGTTAAAGTTGCCCGTAAACGCGGAAGCTACCTTCGGCGGCCGAAAAGGTTACCACACCGAATACTTAGCACCGCTGCTAAAAGAAATGACCGAGGTGTTTAGTATTGACCCAGAGGCGGAATGGTAAATTTCAATGTGCTAATTTGAAAATGTGCTGATGTGCTAATTATCATTCTTTAATTCTCTAAATAAATGTCATCCTGAGCGTAGCCGAAGGACTGATTCAGATACTTGAAAACTAAAGCCCAAATACTAGTTGCCCTCCAAGAGGTGAAAGACCCCGAGATACCGGTGATCTCGGTGGTGGATTTGGGTATTATTACCAAAATTGAAGTGGGCGAAGGCCTCGCCTCAGGCGAGGCTAAAGTTACCATGACCCCTACATTCGTGGGCTGCCCAGCCATTAAGCACATGCAAAACGAAGTGCAAAAGGCCGTTGAAGCCCTCGGCTTTGATACCGTAGAGGTGGTGGTTGATTATACCATACCTTGGAACTCGAATATGGTAAGCGAGCGCGGCTTGCAGCAACTTAAAGATTTCCGACTATCTCCCCCCAAACGCCACTGCGGCACCATCAACATGGCAGACCTAGAACATGCCCAGTGCCCCAACTGCTTCGGCACCAACACTACCCTGCTTTCCCCCTTCGGCCCAACCCTTTGCCGCGCCATGTTCAAGTGCAACACTTGCGGCGAGGGCTTTGAGCAGTTTAAGGCGGTGTGAATGGATTATAGCCGCCAAAAAAACTTTCCCTACCAACTAAACCGCATTTTAGGTATTTTTGTTACTTAATAAAGGTAAATCCCTTTATCGTCATATAAACTCTACCTATACCATGCTATTTCAGCTGTCCGAAGAACACTTGATGATTCAAAAAGCCGCGCGCGATTTTGCCCAAAACGATTGCAAGCCCGGCGTAATTGAACGCGACGAAACCCAAGCTTACCCTACCGACCAAGTAAAACAAATGGCCGAACTAGGCTTTTTGGGTATGATGACCGCCCCCGAATACGGCGGCAGTGGCTTGGATACCATTAGCTATGTACTAGCTATGGAAGAAATAAGCAAAGTGGATGCGAGCAGCTCGGTAATTATGTCGGTAAACAACTCATTGGTTTGCTGGGGCTTGGAGCATTACGGCACCGAAGCGCAAAAGCAGAAGTACTTGGTGCCATTGGCCAAAGGGGATGTATTGGGCGCCTTTTGCCTAAGCGAGCCTGAAGCTGGCAGCGATGCCACCAGCCAGCGTACCACCGCCATTGATATGGGCGACCACTACCTGGTAAATGGTACAAAAAACTGGATAACGAATGGGGGCAAAGCGTCTATTTATTTGGTCATAGCACAGACAGATAGAGAGAAGGGCCACCGTGGTATAAATGTATTGATTGTGGATGCGAATGCACCCGGTGTAAGCCGTGGTGTGAAGGAAAACAAGCTGGGCATCCGTAGCAGCGACACGCACTCCATCATGTTCCAAGATGTAGTGGTACCAAAGGAAGACCGCATTGGCGAGGATGGTTTTGGTTTTAAATTTGCCATGAAAACTTTGGATGGTGGCCGCATTGGTATTGCCAGCCAAGCATTGGGTATAGCAAGCGGTGCCTACGAATTGGCATTGGCATACAGCAAACAGCGCAAAGCATTTGGCAAGGAAATTGCTCAGCACCAAATAATTCAATTTAAACTGGCCGATATGGCTACTAAAATTGAAACAGCAAGGTTGCTGATATATAAAGCTGCTTGGATGAAAGACCAAGGCATGGATTACCAAAGAGCTGCCGCACAGGCGAAGGTAGTAGCCAGCGAAGTAGCGATGTGGGTTACGGTAGAAGCCGTGCAAATTCATGGGGGGTATGGTTATGTGAAGGAGTATCATGTAGAGCGCTTGATGCGTGATGCTAAGATTACGCAGATATATGAGGGTACCTCCGAGGTGCAGCGCATTGTAATATCACGTGATATTCTTCGATAGTTGGTGTGTGGTTGATTAGTTACTCGTTAACTAGTTATTGGTAAGAGGGATTGGATAGCAAAACCAACAGGCTTTTATAACAATACTTTTAACCAATAACAGATTAACCTCTTAACCGATAAACCATTAAATAACCATAATCTAAACTAAATGAAAAAAGTAATTTTTACTCTAATAGTAGCTTTTTACGCAATAAGTGCATCTGCCCAAGGCAGCAACTACATTTTCTTTGCCGAGCAAGGAGAACAGTTTTTCGTAATCATCAATGGCATCCGCCAAAATGAAACGCCACAAACCAACGTGAAGGTTCAGAACGTGAACGCCATGTTATTGAAGGTGAAAATCATTTTTGCGGATAAAGCCCTTGGCGAAGTGGACAAAACCTTGCCAGTACCTGAAGAAACATCGGAGTTAACGTATAACGTTAGGAAGGATAAGAACGGCCAATATGTTGTAAAATGGATGGGGCAAGTGCCTATTGCACAAGCACCGCCAACGCCGCCAGCTACTACGGTAATAACTTACCACACCACACCAGCACCGGCACCTGTTACCAGCACTACTATATCTACCACCACTACCACGGTAGGCTCTACCCCCGCTCCTGGTGGCGTAAATGTAAACGTGGGTGTTGGCGTACCGGGTTTCGGCATGAATGTGAATATAAATGATGGTACAGGGGTATTTTATGAAGAGAATACCTCTATAACCACCACTACCACCACCACTACTACTGGTACACCAGTAACCCCAACCCCAGCACCAGTGCCAGTGCCCAACAACGACCACTACATCATGCCCGGCTACAATGGCCCAATTGGTTGCCCTTGGCCTATGAGCCCTGGAGACTTTGAAGGCGCTAAAGCCAGTATTAAAAATCAAAGTTTTAGCGATACCCAATTGAAAATTGCAAAACAGATTTTCACCAGCAATTGCCTAACCAGCGCTCAGGTGAGAGACATTATGCTTATTTTCAGTTTTGAAGAAACCCGTCTAGATTTTGCCAAATTTGCTTACGGCCGCACCTTCGATTTGGGAAACTACTACAAAGTAAACGATGCCTTTACCTTCTCTTCATCGGTTGATGAGTTGAACGAATATATTACAGGGCAATAAGCCTTTCCTTAAGTTTTCAAGAGGCGGCCCACATTTGCGAGCCGCCTCTTTTTATTTAGGCTGCCAGTTATTTTGTTACTTTACAAACAAATTAAAGCCCATGAGCCGCTACCTATGGTTACTAGCATTGCCTTTTGCAGCATTTATGGTATCGTGTGGTTCGGCTAACGAAAGCGAAGATGCAAATTGGGCCGCAGCACCCACCATTACGCTACCCGACAGCTTGCCTGTTCTAGATTCGATACCGAAACCCAGCGAATTGGCAGGCTACGCCTGGACAAACGCCGAAAAGGCCCTAAAAGAACAAAACTGCGAAGAAGAAGCCTGTAGTAAAATATCGTGGCACTGGTTTACCCTTAACCCAGAAGCCAACCAACGCTTGCACGACTCCGTGTTGGCATTTAATTGGTACTACCTCACAGGTATAGCAGGAGCCCGTGAACAAGATTTAGATAGCATAGGCGCTACCTTTTTTGGGGAAGCTAAAAAAGACATACCCTTGGGCGAAGAAATACGCGGTTGGAGCGAAGAAAACAGCGTATGGCCAGCAGCAACTACCAAAGAAACTTTTACCCTTGGTGGTTGGATTTTCTTTTTCAATGGTGGGGCACATGGCAATTATGCCAGCCACCTAGAAAACTTCGATGCATCGACCGGTAGCCACTTAAAGCTAAATAATATTGTAGCTGAACCTTACAACCTATTTGCACTTGGTGAGCAAATATTCAGGAAACAAAAAGGCATTGCCGAGGGCATGAACCTATCAGATGCTGGGTTTACTTTTAAAGAAGATGTATTTTACCTGCCCGAAACATTTGGTATTTTACCAGAGGGCCTTTTGTTTATTTATGCCCCGTATGAAGTTGCTAGCTACAGCGAAGGAGAGCAATACTTATTGATACCTTATAGCCTATTTGCAAAAGAATTGACCACCAGCTACCAATATTTAGCCCAGTAGTTCAATAAAATTGACTTTGAAGTAATGTCTCAAATTCCGAAACGAAAGGTATAAGTTTTTCGGCTTCGGCAAGTGCCAAGCCTTTATTTAGCGCATCTAGCGATTGAACCTTATACCCGAGACCTTGGTAAGCTTTGCTCAAGCATAGGTATAACTTCGCATAAATCTCTGCATTCTCCAATTGTTTCTGCAATTACGAATGCTTTGTTATCGTTGCTTAGTACCTAGTTGTGAGCTGCGATTAAATGTTAAGATTACGATGTAGGTCTTCAAAAACTGCATGCGTGTAAGGAAGCTTACGTTTTTTGGTAAGATCCATGCCTAACTTATACTTCCCTGAGGCCAAATCAATTCGCTTTTCGGCAATGTATGCTTTTGCCTGCGCCATATACACCTCACAAAGCTCTTGGTCGTCGCCGGCCGACATGGCCAAAACCTGCGCTTTCTCGAAATGTTGATGCGCTTGATCAAACGCTTCCATTTTTACATAGGCTTCGCCTAGGCCCCTATATGCTGCTATTTCAGCCACTTTATTATCAATAGCCTTGCACAATTTTAAAACACTTAAAAATTGAGTATGTGCCGAGGCAAAGTTGCCGGCGTTGAGGTACCAATTGGCAATAGTAACCCCGGCATTCGCCATGCCATTTTTGTGCTTTGCCAACTTA
>CAIOSU010000031.1 GCA_903861055.1 uncultured bacterium | reverse complement strand
GTTTTACCAGAAAACATAGAGCCACAAATGACCTCTATCCATCCTTTTCGTTCGCGGGTGCTATGTGGTTCGGTAAACATAGTGTGCATTATTAAAATTGGCGGGCTAATGCCAAATTTATAATTTCAAAGCTTAATTAGAAATAGTACTTGTAAAGATGAACCCAAAAGACCAAATACACTACGATATTGCCGAATTATTGGAAAAAATAGCCCATTTAAATATTAAATTGGCTGGTACCAATAAGATTCACCCTGTCGAGATTGATTTATTGCGTTCCTATCTCCGCGAATTGGAGAAGCTTACCGATGCAATGCCCATTATGCCATTGGCAAAGCCTTCGTTTAGTATTCCTGCGCCGCAAAACGAGTCGAGTACGTTGCCGAGTTTTGATACCCCGGTAGAAACCGCAACTGCACCAGCAGCCAAAAGCGCCTTTACTGAACGGGAGGAGCTAGTTGACATACCAGAAACTTTGGATGTAGCGATAAATATCGAGGAATCGGAGTCGTTTGACCCAACAGCACCATATACCGAACCTGAAGCAAACGAAACGGCAAATATTGCCGAACCCGTTGTTGCTGAAGAAGAGTTGAACTCTTTGGCTTGGGAGCAACCAGAGCATGACCCTGAAAAAGATGCAGCGCCTATTGAAGAATACCTTGAAGCCAGCAACACTGCAGAAGAGGATGAAGAAGCCGAGGCACCAATTGAACCTACACTAGTTGAAGAAATAGTGCTAGAAGCATCGGTAGCGGAAATTATGTATACCGAGCTTACGATAGAGTCATTGCCCGAAGTGGAATTAGTTGCTGAACAACCTGTGGAAGAAGCGCCCAGCGAAGTTGAAGAGCGACCATCAATACTATCTTTTTTTGATGCCCCAGGGTTTAAAGCACCGAACCAGCCTATTGAGAAGGTGCAGGAAGAAGAGCTTGTGGAAAAAGAAGAAACCGCCCCCGAAACAACCTATGCACCAGTAGCAAGCTCTGAAACTGCGCCATGGGTTGCAGAAACGCCAATAGCAAACGATACTAAAACAGCCGAGCCAGAAGGCAAACGCTCATTAAACGACATGTTCAGCCACGAAGGTAAGCAAGACCTAGGCAGCAGGTTCCTGTTTCAGAACCGTAAAAACTTGCGCGAGATGATTGACCTCAGCGAGCGGTATGTTTTTACCAAAGAGTTGTTTGGTGGAGATGCCGATTATTACGACCGTGCCATTAGGCAACTAAACCAGTTTGAAACCCTCCCTGAAGCAGAGGCTTACATGAACAATGAGCTTTACTACAAATACAATTGGGCTGGTAAAGATGCCGTGCAACAACAATTTGCCCGGATTGTAACGCGCCGCTTTGCTTAATTAATTTGCCAATTTGAAAATGTGCTAATTTGAAAATGGGTTATCCTTGATAATTCATTATAAATTTGCGCTCTTATCATTTTCAAATTTTCAAATTGACTCATTTTCAAATTAAATAGTCATGAACTTCATAGAAGAGCTGAAATGGCGTGGACTGTTTCACCAAGAGATACCCGGTACCGAAGATTTATTGAACAAAGGTGAAGTAATCAAAGGCTATATTGGTTTTGACCCTACCGCCCCTTCGTTGGGTATTGGCAATATGGTGCAAATCATTATACTCAAGCACTTTCAGCGCGCAGGGCACCAACCTATTGCCGTATTGGGCGGTGCTACCGGTATGGTGGGTGACCCATCTGGCAAATCGGCAGAGCGCAACCTGCAAACCGTGGACCAGCTCAACATTAACAAAAAGAACGTAGAAGCGCAGTTGCGCCATTTTTTGGATTTTGATGCCGATAGAAACCCGGCCATTCTGGTTGACAACTACGATTTTTATAAGGACATGAACGTGCTTACCTTTCTTCGTGATGTGGGCAAGCACCTTACCGTAAACTACATGATGGCCAAGGACTCGGTAAAGAGCCGCATGGAAACGGGCATATCGTACACCGAATTTAGCTACCAACTGCTTCAAGCTTACGATTTTGTGCAACTGTACAAGCAACACCATTGCCTGTTGCAAATGGGCGGTAGCGACCAATGGGGCAACCTAATAAGCGGCGTGGAACTTATCCGGCGGATGGAAGGGGGCGAAGTGTATGCGGTTACCTCTCCCCTAGTTACCAAAACCGATGGCACCAAATTCGGCAAAACGGAAAAGGGCAACGTGTTCCTTTCGGCTGACATGACCTCACCATATAGCTTTTACCAGTTTTGGTTGAATGTAAGTGATGAGGATGCTGAGAAGTTCATTAAAATCTTCACGTTCCTAGATAGGCCTACCATTGAGGCCTTGATTGAAGAGCACCGCCAAGACCC
>CAIOSU010000030.1 GCA_903861055.1 uncultured bacterium | reverse complement strand
GCCTTAAATAATGCAACAACTCAGTCTGGGAGGGCACTACAGAGATTATCCGCTGCGGATAATCAGGCATTTTTATGGTTCGGTTAAGTTGGTCTTTGAAAATTTTCATTGCTAAAGTTGCAGCCAAATTGTAATATTGCAAGTATAAAGTTGCAAACCACTTTTAATATTATCCCTATGAAAATAAATTTTCTTTTGCTTACCATACTTTTGGGTATTACCCAATTGCTTAATGGGCAATCCAAATCGTTTACCAGCACTAATTACGAGCCTGCCGCTAATTCAGTTAAAGTCGAATTTTTGAAAGGCTATACCACTAGCGAACAGAAAGCCGATGATGGAAAGAAAATGGTGGTAGCTTACGAGCAAGGATTGCTTTATAACTTGGCCGTAACTACAGTGTTTCCAACTTTGAGGAGCGATAAAATGGACGATATGGTTGAAGAGCGTTTCTTGAAGTTGATTGCCGACCAAGTTAACTATGTTAAAGATCAAACCAAGAAAGACTTTACTTACGATAAACAACCACTAATGGGTGTGCCTGGTGCAACAGGTTTTTCTACTAGTTTTGTAATTGGAGATTATACATACGCCTATCGCGTAATTGTGTTGAACAACACCTACTATATGCTTTCGGCATCGTCACTTACCACTAACAAAAGCAACCCGGAGATTACTCGCTTTTTCAACAGCTTTGCTTTGAACGGTACTAAATAATTTAAGGTTTACAGTTAATAATGAGGCCAGTGACTGTAAGTTGCTGGCCTTTTTATTCTAGTTCTTCCAAGTTTTCATGGCACCAATTAAGTTGCTGCTCATATTCTTCGGCAGTTATAGTTTCGGCAAACTCTTGGTATTGCTCCAACAAATCGGCAATAAAAACCCGCTCTGGCAGTATGGTTGCTTTTATGTTGTATAGCTTAAAATACCTGCCCATCATCTTCAGTTCTTCCATTTCTTCGGTGCCCACAATCTTAAAGTAGCTTTGGCCATTTTTGTATTTTCTAAATTCCATGTTTTTAGACAAAAGATTTTATAAATGTCATCCTGAGCGGTGCCGAAGGACACAAGACACAAGACTTGCGGTAATATGTGTTTGGTAAAGTTCTAGGTAATTTTCCAAAAGCCCTCTTTTGTGCAGGTAATCCATCAAATCCTATTAAATTTGCCAAGCAATCTGCGTAATTAGCGCAATCTGCGAAACAATCTGCGTTCCTGATGCTAAAGACCGAAAATATACAAAAGTCATACGGAAGCCTTAAGGTGCTGAAAGGTATTGACCTCAACATCGGAAAAGGTGAAGTAGTTTCCATTGTCGGTTCTTCGGGCGCAGGTAAAAGTACGCTGTTGCACATATTAGGCACATTGGACCAGCCAGATAGCGGCAAACTGTATATTAACGGCGAGGAAATAAGTACCTTGAAAGGTAATGCTTTGGCACGTTTCCGTAACAAGCACATCGGGTTTGTGTTCCAGTTTCATCACTTACTACCTGAGTTTACCGCTTTGGAGAATGTGTGCATTCCGGCCTATTTGGCCAAAGTATCGAAAGCAGAAGCCGAGGCCAAAGCACATAAGCTATTAGATATGCTGGGGTTATCATCAAGGGCGCAACACAAGCCTAATGAGCTATCGGGTGGCGAGCAGCAGCGCGTGGCCGTGGCCCGGGCGCTCATCAATAATCCATCTATTATTTTAGCGGACGAACCGAGCGGTAACCTGGACAGCGATAACTCTCGCGACTTGCACCAACTCTTCTTTCGCCTGCGCGACGAACTAGGCCAAACCTTTGTTATTGTTACCCACAACCTCGACCTAGCCGATATGGCCGATAGGAAGCTGGTGATGAAGGATGGGAATTTTGTTTAATAGGGTTAGACAAAAGATTCAAGACCCAAGATTTGCCGTCATTGCGAAGGCACAGCAGTATTTAAAAGGTAACCTATACACATCAGTTGCCTGTGGCAATCCCTTGCTTTGGAGCATGACGTTTGGAAACTAGAGACCTTAGCGCATTATGTACAATAGCATAGCACAGGTTTGTTGACTCAAACCATCGGTCGGGGGGTTGCTTCTTCGCTTATAACGCATTTCAGTAGCCTGTAAATTAACACGGGCTCATCGCAATGACGGGTGTTTTTAATCGTACCTCGTACCTCAAAAACTACCCAGCAATCGCCTGAATCAAATCGTACTCGGTGATGATGTGCGTTACGCCACTGATGTCTTTTACCAGAACGGCACTGTTTTCACGATTAATGCGGCTTGATATTTCTTTGCTAGTTGAGCCCCACTCTATAAACGGGAAAGGTTTGCCCATAACGGTGCTTACTTGTTGGTTGCGCTCGGCGCCTTCTAACAAATGGGTAAGCAGGCTGTGGTCGGTAACCGAACCAACCATTTCATGATCCTTCATCACCGGCAACTGCGATAGACCCAGTTGTTTCATAAGCGCAATAGCTTCGCCCAATGTTTGCTCTGGGCTCACGGTTAAGAATTTCTTCAACTCTTTACGGCCAACAATGCTGGCAGCCGTAATTTCATTCGATGCTTCGTCCAACCATTGGCGGTCGCGCATCCACTCATCATTGTATAGCTTACCTACATAGCGGCTACCATGATCATGGAAAATAACCACTACCAAATCGTCTTTGGTCAAAGAATCTTTCAATTGCATCAAACCGGCCACAGCACTGCCCGCGGAGTAGCCTACAAATATGCCTTCCTCTTTGGTAATGCGGCGGGCCATTACTGCACCGTCTTTGTCGGTTACTTTCTCAAACTTATCAATTAGGCTAAAGTCAATGTTCTGTGGTATAATGTCTTCGCCAATACCTTCAGTAATATAACTGTATATCTCTTTTTCGTCAATTTTACCTGTTTCGTGGTATGCTTTCAGCGTTGAGCCGTAAGTATCAATGCCCCAAATTTTAATGTTCGGGTTTTTCTCTTTCAAGTATTTGCCTGTGCCGCTTACGGTGCCGCCTGTGCCAACACCCACTACCAAATGGGTTATTTTTCCTTCGGTTTGTTCCCAAATTTCAGGGCCGGTGGTTTCGTAGTGCGCCAGTCGGTTGGCTAGGTTGTCGTATTGGTTTACATAAAACGAGTTGGGTGTTTCTTGCGCCAACCTGCGCGACACACTGTAGTAAGAGCGAGGGTCAGTAGGTTCAACATCGGTGGGGCAAACAATCACTTCGGCACCTACGGCCTTTAATATGTCTACCTTTTCTTTGCTCTGTTTATCGGTGGTGGTAAAAATGCACTTGTAGCCTTTTATTATAGCAGCTAGCGCCAAGCCCATACCTGTATTGCCACTTGTGCCTTCAATAATAGTACCACCGGGTTTCAACAAACCTTGTTGCTCAGCCACTTCAACCATCTTAAGGCCAATGCGGTCTTTAATAGAGTTGCCTGGGTTGAAGCTATCCACCTTGGCTAGCACGGTGGCCGGTATATCGCCAATTACCTTGTTCAGTTTCACCAATGGCGTGTGGCCTATCGTTTCCAGTATGTTATTGTAGTACATATGGCAAAGTTACTTTTTTTTGGACGCAAGGCATAAGAAATCCGTTACGGGTTGCGAGTTGCGAGTTACGGGTTGATAACTAAACTAGAAATAGCCAGCTTAAAATTTAGCATGCAGTTGCATTTCCATGGTGCAATAAACCCCACACAACACCAATATGAATTGCCCTGCCTTTCAAGCCAAGGCATTATAGATAAGTTTTATAAATACGTAAGTTCCTCTCCCTGTCGGAGAGGTTGGGTGAGCAAACCGCTAACTAAACTTAAACACCAGCCTGAAATTGAACAGTCGGGCGGTAAGGTAGTTGGGCACTGCGTAGGTGGTGTTATTAAGGTCTTTTACCCATAAGTATGATATGGTGTTATTAATGCCCAATAGGTTGAATACCTCAAGGGTTGCCCATACATCTTCGAAAGCTTTTCCTATTTTTTTAGGTTCGCGTTTCTTTTTAGTGAAGGTTGCACGGTTGTATAACTGTGCGCTGAAACCAATATCTACCCTGCGGTATGGCGGTATGCGCAGGGTGTCGCGGTAGCGATCGTTGTCTGGCGGGCCAAATGGCAAGCCGCTGGCAAACACCAAGTTCAGGTGCATCTTAAAATTGCGGTTCTTGGGCAGGTAGTCTTGAAAGAACATATTGAACATAACTCGCTGGTCGGTAGGGCGCGGTATGTTGCCCGGGTAGCGGCGCTCCGATTTTACCACATCGCTTGAGTTGGCAGTTACTTGGTTGCCTTGAGCATCTAGGTACACGTCGTAAAAGTCGCCTTGAATGTTCTCTGAAGTACCCAATACGCTCAAGCTGATGTACGATTCCAAGTCTTCAACCAATTGCCCAGCCAAACGCAAATCAACCCCAGCTACATAGCCGGTAGCGTTGTTGCGCCCAGTGTATCTTATTAGCACATTATCAAACTCATAAGGCACCACATCGTACAGGTATTTATAGTACACCTCAGTAATGAACCTAAACGGGCGTTTAAACACCTGAAAGCCATAATTGAAACCCAACACAGCATGCACCGATTTTTGGGCTTTGAGGTCGGTATTCACCACGCCCTCTAGGTTGCGCATTTCGCGGTAAAATGGTGGTTGGGCATACAAGCCACTGGCTGCGGTAATGATTATTTCGCGTTTCCTGTTTTTTAAAGTGGGGCGATATGAGAACTGGGCCCTTGGGCTTAT
>CAIOSU010000029.1 GCA_903861055.1 uncultured bacterium | reverse complement strand
CCCGTTTGCAGGTTTCTTGGCTAAGTATTACATTTTCAGCGAGGCTATGTCCAACGGTTTTTTTGCCTTGTTATTGATAGCCATCGTAAGCTCCATTATTGGAGTTTATTACTACTTCAAGTTAATCTTGGCGATGTATACCGAACCAACCGACGAAGCGGTAGTGGTTAAATTCCCTTGGGTGTATGTTGTGGTGGCTAGCTTCTGTGTGCTACTTAGCCTCATCTTAGGCTTGTATCCAAACCCAGTGATACAGTTGTTCTAAAAATCTAGTTTACAGCATCTTTAGCACTATTGAAAACTAACCACATTACAGTGGAGTTATTGGTGCGAAGAGCCAAATCCATTTTTAAATAATTAAAGGATTTGTAGCAGCGGTAACCTGTGCATGGTAGGCATGCTCAATCCACCAATTGAATTTAGAAAGTTGGTATGACGCCGCGAGTAAGCAACTCGAATGTAGCGAGGTGAATACTGTTTACTTAGCCTTCTAACATATAGCCTGTTCGTTTAAGCTTATATGCAGGTAGGAAGAACCCAATTCAAATTAATAAAAAAACTTACTTTGAATTCATGCGCGCGCTAAAATGCGTGCAGTAAATAGCTTAAATAAATAAGACACTGAAATTCAGTGTCTTATAATTTGCTTTGGTAGCCCGTAGGGGAATCGAACCCCTGTTTCTAGAATGAAAATCTAGCGTCCTAACCCCTAGACGAACGGGCCATTTATCTAATGGTGGTGCAAAAGTAATCGGCTTTTCGGCATCTGCCAAATTTTAAGACAATAATTTTAATAAAAAATTCACTTTGGTGCACTATTCCTATAAATTTGTAATTCAAACCTGTTGATTATGACCCGGATTAAAGTAGCAATAAATGGTTTTGGACGCATTGGGCGCTTGGTCTTCAGGCTTTTACATGACCATGCTGATATTGAGTTGGTTGCGATTAATGATTTGGCTGATAATGCCACATTAATTCATCTGCTTAAATTTGACAGCACCCATGGCCGTTTTAAAGGCACGTTGTCTTTAGATGGCGACTATTTAGTAGTAAACAATCATAAAGTTTTGGGCCTGGCCGAGCGCGACCCAGAGCAATTACCTTGGGGCAAATTGGGCATTGATGTAGTGCTTGAGTGTACTGGCATTTTTCGCAGTCGCGATAAAGCATCAAAACATCTTGCCGCAGGTGCCAAAAGGGTAGTGCTGTCAGCTCCTGCAAAGGGCCATGATATTAAGACTATTGTATTAGGTGTTAATGATGGGTTGCTAGAAGTTGGAGATACTATTCTTTCCAACGCTTCATGCACCACTAATTGCCTAGCGCCTATGGTTAAAGTGTTGGAAGAGGAGTTTGGTATTGAAAAAGCATTTGTAACAACAGTGCATGCTTACACTGCCGACCAACGCTTGCAAGATGCCCCTCACGACGATTTGCGCCGCGCAAGGGCTGCTGGCATTAACATAGTGCCTACAACAACTAATGCGGGTACTGCACTGGCTCAAGTTATTCCATCTACCGAGGGCAAAATTTTTGCTTCGGCTGTTCGGGTGCCAGTTATTGATGGCTCCCTAACCGAGATAAATGCTTTGTTGAAAGCAACGGTAACAGTGGAGCAGATTAATGATGCCTTTGCTAAAGCTGCCAATGGCACATTAGTGGGTATTTTGGAATATAGTGAAGACGAATTGGTGTCAACTGACATAGTTGGTAATCCATACTCATGTGTTTTCGATTCTAAATTGACCCAATCGGCCGGTAATTTTATCAAAATTACGGGCTGGTATGATAACGAGACTGGCTATAGTAATCGCTTGGCCGATTTGATTCTAAAAATTAAGGAATTGAAATAGTGTCAAGTATCAAGTATCAAGTATCAAGTATTTTGACATTAAAGAGACCAGATTCACAATGAACATAGATAGCTTCAATTTTTCAGGTAAGAAGGCCCTAGTTAGGGTTGATTTTAATGTGCCGCTTAATGCCAATTTCGTCATTACCGACGATACGCGTATTCGTGCGGCCTTGCCCACAATCAATAAAATATTAAGCGACGGCGGTTCTGCAATCTTAATGTCGCACTTTGGCCGCCCCAAAACAGGACCAGAGGATAAGTATAGTTTGAGGCACTTAGTAGCCCATTTAAGCCAATTGTTGGGTAAAAATGTACAGTTTGTTAATGATTGTATAGGAGAGGAGGCTAAAGCGAAAGCCACTGCACTTAAACCAGGCGAAGTGTTGT
>CAIOSU010000028.1 GCA_903861055.1 uncultured bacterium | reverse complement strand
TATAGCTTTATTATTATTTCTTGCATCTTGCTTTGAAAGCATATTAGAAAGACAAGCCAGTGTTGTAGCCTATAGCGCTTTTATAGCACTTGCTTTGGCCTATGGAAGTCGCGAAAACAAAAAAGACTTAGCGCTTTAGCTCAAGCTTCTTGCGCACTTTCCCACTCTTTTCAATTAGGAACCAAATGCCATTGGTTTTGCCCTTGCCGACAAAACAATTAACTGCTTCTTCTGCATTAAGGTTGCTAAACTGGTCTAGCTTTTTCTCAGCCAATTCCAAATCGTCAAACTCCAACAAACGCACCCTTTCACCTTTGGTGTTAATGGCAAGTGTTGTGTACATTCCTTTCACCAAAGTGTCGGCAATATATAACGTAGCTATGCCATTTCTAAATGTAGAAGCCTTGTTGCTATTCGGTCCACAGGCCTTTAAACCTGTTTGTATAACGACCCTTCCTTCCGTGTCAATATAGTCAATTAAGCTATCTATTGCCACGGCGCATAAGCCTTCTGAAAACTCAGGTTGAAATCCGCAAGGCAATTTAAATCCACCTGCTATTTTAATATGGAAATTGCTGTCGGTAAACACAAACTTACCACAGTAAATGGTGTCGCGCATATCCATGTTTTCTAATTGGTAAGAACCACAATCGAAATACAAGAGCATACGGTTGTCTTGGTGCCTATTTTCAGCCAAGTAACGCTTTGCGTTTATAGAATCGATTGGATATATGGAGCGCGCAAAAGCCTTGGGCAAATCGGGCAACTGAAACACTGGTGGAGGTGGTGGTGGCGATAAAGGATTCGGTTTAGGCACTGCAGCTATTATAACAGGATCTTGCTTCACTTTCTTAGGAACAACATGCACCATAACTTTTTCGGGAATACGCTTTCCTTGTTTGTCAATATAATAAACCTCGTAAAAATGCTTTAAGGTGTTGCTGCCTTTGTACACTTTTGCTTTTCCATTTTTGAATGGCAATATTTTATTTCGTTGGGGGGAACAAGCCGACAAATTGGTCGTAAATTGCACCTTACCCAAGGTATCAATAAACGTAATTTTATTGCCGATATTAACTGCACAAAGACCTTCGCCAAAGCGGGGCTCAAAAGAGCAAGGCAATGAAAATCCTGGACGAATTTTAAGCTCAAAGTTGCGGTTTACAAATACATACTTGCCGCACAAACCGTTTGTATCTCCTTTTTTGTAAAATGTTTCATAAAAAGGATCGCAGTAAAAAGGCACACACATTAAGTTCTCACTGAAATGATACTTTTTGATATAAGCCACTTTTAACATGCTGTCGAGGCGCAATACCACTTGAGCCTTAGCCAAGTTCAGAGTCAGAATAAAAACGAATACTAAAAGCTTCCTCATGGTTTAAACTTGGCCATTAAATTCACATCGGGCAGCCAGCACTCCGATTTTTTACCAAACCATTGGTAGCGGTTTTTAGCCACCCAATCGTATACAAAATCTCTTAAAAACCGCGGAAATATATAAAGTAGCACAGCAGATGAATACGGAAAACCAAGCAAACTAGATATCTTCAAAACTGCGTTGCTTTTGCTGTAAAATTTACCTTCCGTATAAAAAACAATGGAATCAATTTTTTGCCACTTTTCATCCATTAAAAGTTCTTTTGCTGTTTCACCTTGCAATGGCGCATAAAACAAAACACCCTTTTTATCGTGCTTAATCAACCATTGCACAACACCGCTGCACAGGTTGCAAACACCATCAAAAAAGACTATGTTTTCTTGCATTAAAAAATTGGATCGCCTTGTTTGATTTTAAGACCTATACTTTCAATTCCATTAATCAAACTATCACGCATGTTTTGCTCAATTGAAATGGTGTACTCGCCAGCACTAGGAAATTTTCTGTTCTTGAACATCGGCAATTCATAGTCAACCGACGAACCAGATGAACGGCCCAAAGGCTTGCCCATTTCATCGGTCAAGGTGAAGTTAATTCTTTGAACAACGAATTTACCATCTGGACCTTTAACCCTAGCCAATAAATATAAATTCTCGTACGGATACGATTTTTGCATGCGCAATTTTAAAAAGAAATCATAATAAACACCTTTGTTATCAATGGTAAAAGGCAATTCAGGAATTTGATCATAACTCCATTTTGCTTCAGGGATATCAATCATCTGATCGACAATCTTACCCTTTTCAGAACAAGAATAAAGCAAAACAAGGAATAACACGAATAGGTATTTCTTCATCTTGCAAATTTACGCAATGCTTTCTACATTTTGAAACATCACTTAGCGCTTAAAAACTTAT
>CAIOSU010000027.1 GCA_903861055.1 uncultured bacterium | reverse complement strand
TATTACAAAGATAGGGATATTTTTTGATTGGTTGGTAATTTCTAGTAATACTTGCGGGGTACAATGAGGTGGGCTAAGCGAGGACTGGTGGTAAAAACTAACAATATGCGAAACTAGAACAATACAAATACCCATCCAATACGTCCGAATAACCTCATCCGCACTTCGCTAGCCGAAATATTCTAGTATTTTTACGCCCACCAACAACCAAATCAACCACAATGGCAGAAACTAGGAAGCGCGTATATCACTATGTGTACGATGAGCAAGTAGGGCAGGCAGAACGCGAGCAGGACGGCACGGTAATGCACTCATTCCGTTTCAAGACCAAAAGCTTTGAAATAGAGTCGGAGGACTTGTTTGATGAGGAGATACAGCTTTTCGCTTTCCCGATACATTACCTGCACCATATTGATAGCATACTGCGCACGTTCGGTTTTCGCGACGACCCTTTTTACTTCTTCCACCAGTGCAAAGAAGTAATTATGGCTCCTGAGCGTCACATCGACGATAAAGGTAATGGTAAACTGAGCTTTCAGGCACACTTTCACAACTTCCCGTTTTCGGTAAGTTCTGTTAATGATACCGCTATAGTTGTAGTGGGCTTAAACGTAAAACCGGGCCAACCAGCAGGCAAACCGAAAGACTATTGGCTAACGGGCTATATACATGCCAACCGTTTCGAGTTTACGCCACCTGGCGAAAACGAGAAGTGGAATGGATACTACTACAACATGCTGCGCATAAGCGAGCGCAAAGAGAATGGGGTAGAGGTATACCGCCGCAAGAAGATGTTTACCATGTTCTTCGCCATCCTCAACGATTTGGTGATACAAAACGATGTACACTTTATTTATGCCAGCATGGGCCGCGAAAATGTTGCCATTAAAGAGGCACTGCACCGCAGTGCCCAGCAGCATGGCAGGCACTATGAGCGCATACCGTATCGCATTTACTCAAAATTCAATAAGTTTTGGGGCAAACGTAAGTATGAAAAGGGTTTGGTGAACATAACCAAGGATGAGGTGGCGTTGAAAAAGATGTACCAATTGGTACACGAGCGGATGAAAAACTACCTGTTCTATCACCACATTACCGAAGAGGTGTTTTTGAATATGGTGCGCCAAATAACGGAGTATAGCCACAGCAGTGGTGTATGGATGACTACCGACGAGCAGGGCAATATTAAGGCTGCTACCATTGCCATGAATTTGGGTGATTATTTCCAGTTGGACATTGATAATGCAAAAGGTATATTGAAAGTAGTGCAATGGATGCAGTTATTCCATCGGTTCCTTTATTTTATACTTACCGTGGGCGATGTGGCTGAGGTGGAGAAGCTATACCGTGGTTTGGCCAGCTACTACCAACGCCATTACAGCGTACAAATGGCTTTTTTACCTTCCTGGGATTCGGACCCATACCTTAAGGTGAAGAAAAGTATTTTGATGGATGAGTACATTTACTTTTTGATTGCGGATAGGCCAGAAGAACTAGAGCGCTTTAAGCAGATAAGCAAAAACGGTGGACCGAACCTTAATCTGTTTGTCGATCAGCCGATTATTTAACGCACTATGCCAACTTAGTGCTTGTGGGGAAATGGTAGTGGCTATTGTAAGGAAGTAATTACCTGCTTTATCCTTTCTTTCAAACCACCTTGCACATATATGTAAGGCACGTTGTTGGCATCTAACAAATTGCGGTATATGTCGGTAAAGTGCGCCCTTTGGTTGGGGTGCTCGCGCAACGAGTCGGTTTCGTAAGGGATATTGTAATCGGTTACAATGTGCAGGTGATACGGGCGTTGTTGTATCTCCCTTTCAATCCACTCTGGCGTAACTTTATACGAATTATCCATCCATACTTTTATTACCCAAAGGTTGGTATCGCAAAACAAGTAAGGAGCCTCTGCACTAGCAACAGCTTCATCTTCTAACGATAATTGCCCGCGGGCAATAGCTTGCACATCTAATGCTGTGTATGATTGCTTCAATTTTCCTAAATATTCGCGGGCAAACTCGGTCACAAAAGGGCAGTTGTAGGCCTTTGCCAATGCCTCTGTTAATACTGATTTTCCGGTGCATTCAGCACCTACAATCGCTATTTTTCTCATGCCGCTTGGCTCCATTCAAGGGCCCCGTTGATAGATAAAATGGTATATACCAAAAACAACATTGCCGTTAGGTACATGCGCCTACCGGCGTATAAAAATATAGAAACGGTATCAATAACTATCCAATAGTACCAATTATCTGTAATTGCCCACACCATCATAAAGGTGGCAATGATGCTAAATACGGTGGTAAATGTATCTACACCCGGCCAAAAGGCATTAGTGTACTTTCTTAATAGCCAAGCCAGTACCAAACAGCTAACTAGCCCAACACCAATGGCTATTGTATGGTTTTGCCAAGGCCAAGTTTTATAGCCGCCATCAATAGCTGCCCCCCAAGTGAGCCATCCATATACCGCAATGGCCACATAAAACAGGTGCAGTGCCGTTTCGGCGTATATGCGCTTGGTGTAGCACAAGTAGATAAATATACCAGAGCTTAAAATAGCGGCTGGCCAACACCAGATAATGCCGTATGTAATGAGTACCGTGTAAGTAGCGCCCAATACAACTGCAATTGCCTCTAAAACAAAATCGGGCCACGACGATGGTTTAAGTCCCGCCACTGGGGCATCTAATATATTGTTGGTGTCGCTCACTTCAATATTTCGGGTAGGTTTTCTTTGCTTCGGTCGGCACCAATTAGCTTTATCAGGAGCACTGCTTTACCGCTTTCGAATACGGTTTTACTCTCGGCAGCTATGGCAGCCATTAAGGTATCGTACTCTCCAAATACCTGGGTGCTCATGCCATTGGTCTCTACGCGCAAACCATTGTATTCCTTAAGTTTGAGAATATACTCAATGATCACTTCCTCATAATTTTCGTGCAATGGGTATAGGCTTATTTCGGCGGTAGCTATCATATTTTTTTATTTAGACACAAGACACAATTCACTAGCCACTATTATTGTAAGTTCAACCAATAACCCGTAACCAATAACTAGTAACTAATTTCCGTGGA
Source organism: uncultured bacterium (assembly GCA_903861055.1). GTDB lineage: Bacteria > Bacteroidota > Bacteroidia > Chitinophagales > CAIOSU01 > CAIOSU01. The sequence goes on along the minus strand of CAIOSU010000027.1, from coordinate 6,703 downwards.
CCGAAAGCAAACTTACTAAATCCGACGCTACTTCCAGCTTATGTTGTGCACCCATTATCAAGGTACGGTTATCGTCAATATGCCCTGCGGGGAATCCATAGCAAACGGGGTAACCATACTTCGCTAACCGCTCTTGAATGATTTGGTAGGCATCTTTACCAAACGGTATGGCATTGTCGCGCATATCGCTCATGCCGCCAATAACCAGCCCAGCTAGGTGCTCCAGTTTGCCCGAGCGGTCTAGTTGATTCATCATACGGTCAATATGGTATAGGTATTCGTCCAAGTCCTCTAAGAATAGGATTTTGCCTTTGGTATCAATATCTGAGGCGCTGCCGCTAATGCTTATAAGCACCGAAAGGTTGCCACCAATTAGCTCGCCCTCGGCCACGCCTAGGCAGTTATATTCATGTGGCGCAACGGTATATTCAAGCGCCTTGCCAGACAATGCTGTTCTAATGCTATCTAATGCCTCTGGGGTATTAGTTATGAAGCCCAATGGCATAGGCGCGTGCAGCGATGCAAACCCCAGTTTTTGCAAGTGCGCGTGCAATACTGTTGAGTCGCTATAGCCCACTAACCATTTAGGGTTTTGATGAAATTGTGTCCAATCCAGTTTATCCACTATCCGCACATTGCCATAGCCGCCGCGAGCGCTAACGATGGCCTTTACTTGTGGGTCGTCCAACAATTGCTGCATGTCGGCGGCACGTGCTTCGTCGGTGCCAGAGAATTGATCACATTCACCGCCAACAGTGTTGCCTATTTTTACACGGTAGCCCCAGCTTTCAAATAAGGCAATAGCTGGCTGTAACTCTGCAGCGGTCATTTTACGTGCCGGGCAAGTTATGCCAACTAAATCGTTGGGTTTAAGGGGTGGGGGTGTAGTCATAGTTTGCTGTTAAACGCATTCAAATATCGCTGCACATACTCTTGCATATGCTTTTGCTTATACTGCACCACAAATCGCGGGTGATCGAGCGCTACGATTTGGCCAAAAAGTTGATGCTTTTCATTGAAACGGGTCAAAAATTCCACGTTTTTGCCAGAGCCCATACAGTAAACCGTTTCGGTATCGAGTCCCAAGGCAATTTGTTGCTTTAGGGTTTCTAGTATAAATGGTTCAACAGCAGTTTGCAGGTCTTTTCGGTCGTAATAGTTAAAATTTACCCACTTGCCTGCATCGTTGTGTTTAATAAAACCCAATGGGCAAATCGAGTTGATATAAAAATCGTTATAGAAACGCTCCGCACCGCCATATGCTTTTATCACTGCATAGATAAACACTGACGAAGGCTCATGCGAACTGAATTTGGTAAAAGGGATGCTACACTCTTCGTTCAAGCGCTTGGTATCCGTAAAAGGCAAGCCCGTAACGCCTGCACCCAAGCGACCAGGGTTAATGCCCAGTATCAGTTTGCGAGGGTAGTTGTCGTTGTAGTACTTGTGGTAAAATCGGTCGGTAATGTCGGCAATATCATCCGCATGTTCGCCTTTAAACGGGTTCATTACATCAATTCCATCGGGCAGCTTGGTATCCAAATGGAGGTTGTTATTGAACTGGATGATTTTGTCGGCAAGTGTCATGGAGCAAATATACCGATGCTAATTTGAAAATTTGGAATGAGTTAACCAGCTTGTCTGCCGGCAGGTTTGAAAATGGCATTAATTGGTTATGTGAAACCTCTAAGAACTGGTTGTGATGCACTGACTATTGGGATGCCGGCTGTCTAACTTAACGAAAATAACAACATTGGTTAGGCTTACTTTTTCCGTTGCAATGATAAAGAGGTACAAGTATAGTTTATCTACTTTTATTTCTTGGTCTTACCGGCCGCCAAGGCATTTATAGGTTTGGTTGCTTGTAGGCAATGGGCATGTATTGTAAAATAGTGGAGGATTCGTTAGATTAAAGGATAGATTAGATTAAACAAACTGAGTTTTGAAAATCGCAAAACCCTCTCCGCTAGATGGACTTTGTTGGGGATGGTAATCTAGATACAGCAATGCGGAACGGTTGGGTTTATAAGCACAGGATATGAGCGGGAAACTGAATCCCTTTTTGCTCAAGAATCTAACAGGTTCAAATTCCAGAAGGATAAATTACTCAACTGCATCATTCAGCGCTATCACGGCTGGCTCTGGTTCTTCGAAATCGTCTTCCCACCAAGCTATTACGTAAGTAGCTAGGCAGTTGCCGATAACGTTTACTGATGTACGGGCCATATCCATCAACTCATCTATTGCCAGTATTAGGAAGATAGGCTCAATGGGCAAGCCAAACTGTACGGCTGTGCCCAGCAAGATAATAAGCGATGCCCGCGGCACGCCTGCTACGCCTTTGCTGGTAAGCATGAGGGTAAATACAATGAGTAATTGTTGCCCTATGCTGAGGTCGATACCGGCCACATTGGCCACAAATATGGTTGCAAGGCTAAGGTATAGCGTGGTGCCATCCAAGTTGAAACTATAACCCATGGGCATTACAAAGGCCACTATGCGCTTGGGTACCCTCATGCTCACCATGGCTTCCATGGCTTTGGGCAAGGCCGCTTCGCTACTAGTGGTGGCAAATGCAATGGAAACGGGCTCGGCCATTACTTTGATAAATTGGATGATGGGCATGCGCACCACCAATGCAATAACAAGCAATAGGCCTAGGAATACCAGCAAAGCACCATACAACGTGAATAGGAGTTTGAATAGCGGTTGCAGCACGCCTATGCCCATATGCCCGACCGTGACCGCCATGGCAGCCCCAATGGCAAACGGGGCAAAGTACATTACCACATTGGTAAACTTAAACATGGTTTCCGACAGGCTCTCGGCGAAATTGAGCAGCGGCTGGCGCTTCTGCGTTTCCTTTACCAGCGCAAGGCCGATACCAAAAAGCACACTGAATATCACTATTTGCAACACCTGCCCTTCTGCTATTGATTTGGCAATATTTTCTGGGAAGGAGTGCAGTATAATCTGGTCCCAAGTTTGGGGCTCGGCAGCGGGTAGTTCTTCTTGTGCCAAGCCGGCTACGCTAAGCCCTTTGCCTGCTCCTGTAAAGTTGATGGCCGCCAGCCCGATAAACAAGGCAATGGTGGTAACTACCTCAAAGTACAGCAACGATTTCCAAGCCATCCGCCCCACTTGTTTTAGGTTGCTGTGGCCCGCAATACCCACTACCAGCGTACCGAAAATGAGCGGAGCAATAATGGTTTTGATAAGCTTTAGAAAGATTTTACTGATGACCTTAAGGTTCTGCGAAAACTCTGGGAAATCGTGCCCGACTTCGGCACCTAGTACCATGCTCAACAATATCCACGTAGTGAGGCTTTTACGTCGGAAAGCAAATGCAACCAGCACTGCTATCGACAACCAACGCAGCACGGTAAGCGCGGGTGTTGAAATAGCCAGAAAGCCAATCTCATTAAAATATGTAAGCAAGCTGGTAATGGCCAATGCTCCAAGACCAGCTATTACCAGATATGAATTTTTCATAGGCTGTAAAAATGGTAATTTTTTTTGGAGCACCTATTCAAGCACCAGAAAAAATCAAAAAACCAAGTATTATTATCACCACACCTTTTTGACTGCTATATTATATGTTGCAGCAAAAAACTGTGGCCCGTCAGCTGTCGTCCGTCGACTACAAATGTATCACTTCGCCGTAAGCCGCCGCGGCAGCTTCCATAATGGCTTCGCTCATTGTCGGGTGCGGGTGCACGCTCTTAATCATTTCGTGACCAGTGGTTTCCAGTTTGCGGGCTACCACTATTTCGGCTATCATTTCGGTTACGTTGGCACCAATCATGTGTGCACCTAGTAATTCGCCGTACTTTGCATCGAAAATAAGCTTCACAAAGCCACTGCGCGCACCAGCGGCCGTAGCCTTACCCGATGCCGTAAACGGAAACTTACCCACCTTTAACTCATATCCCGCCTCTTTGGCCTTTGCTTCGGTATAGCCTACGCTGGCAATCTCTGGCTGGCTGTAGGTACAGCCTGGTATGTTGTTGTAATTAATCGGTTCTGGATGATGGCCTGCAAAAGCCTCTACGCAAGTAATACCCTCTGCCGATGCTACGTGGGCCAAGGCTTGGCCTTTTACCACATCGCCAATGGCATAATAGCCTTCTACGTTGGTGCGGTAATATTCATCCACGGCAATGAGGCCTTTATCTACTTTAATGCCAACTTCTTCCAAGCCAATGTTTTCAATATTTGGGGTAAAACCCACAGCGGAAAGCACAATATCAGCTTGCAGTTCTTCTGTGCCTTTGCTGGTTTTTACGGTAGCTTTTACACCGTCGCCTCTGGTATCCAGGCTTTCTACACTGGCACTGGTCATTACCTTAATGCCCGCCTTGCGGAACTGGCGCTCCAGCTCTTTGCTTACTTCTTCATCCTCAACAGGCACCAAACGCGGCAAGTACTCTACAATGGTCACTTCGGTACCCATGGTGCGGTAAAAGTAGGCAAACTCCACGCCAATGGCGCCAGCACCCACTATTATCAAGCTCTTAGGCTGGGTGGGCAATACCATGGCTTCGCGGTAGCCTACTACTTTTTTACCATCTTGCTTCAGATTTGGCAGCTCTTTGCTGCGACCACCGGTGGCAATAATGATGTGTTTGGCAGTATACTCGGTAGTTTTTCCATCAGCGCCTGTCACGGCCACTTTCTTGCCTGGCTTCACTTTTCCTTCACCGGCAATTATCTCAATCTTGTTCTTTTTTAGGAGAAACTGCACGCCGTTGCTCATTTGGCCCGCAACATCGCGGCTGCGTTTCACCACAGCGCTAAAATCGGCCTCGCCACCTTTTACGTTGATGCCGTAATCGGCTGCATGGTTCAGGTATTCAAATACCTGTGCGCTCTTAAGCAAGGCTTTGGTAGGTATACAGCCCCAGTTGAGGCATACACCGCCTAGTTCAGCTTTTTCTATTACGGCCGTTTTTAGGCCCAATTGCGACGCGCGGATAGCCGCTACATATCCTCCTGGGCCACTGCCCAATACTATTACATCAAAATTCATCGGTAAAGGTGCTTTGTTGCAGGGGCTAAATTACGGGTTTTAGTATCAAGTACCGAGTATCAAGTAGCAAGACTGGCTAAATTGTTGTGGGGCGTAATTCAAAATTTGTTTTACTATGCTTGGTCTAGCAAATAAAGGTGGCAAGAAATATATGGTGGAAACGAGCGTGTCATCCTGAGCGTGTCGAAGGGTGCGTGCGCTGGCCTGTTGGAACGGGCAGGATGTTTAGGAATTGAGATTATCAGTCTGCGTCAAAAGTAGTCGTTATACTTTGTATTCATTGCTCATCGCAAAATGCCCACCTCCGCTGAAAAAGCTATGGCGGGTTAGCATTCCCGCGCACCGTTCGACAGGCTCAGGATGACACACAATGTTCGTTGTGGTTAAATCAGCCCACCTGCTTTTCAATAAACGGTATTACCTCACCCACTTCCGCAGTTTTAAACCAAGTAATTCCCTCCACTCTATTCAGCCAAGTTTTTTGCCGCTTGGCGTAGTGGCGGCTGTTGCGTTTTATTAGGCGGATGGCTTCGGGTAGGTCGTATTCGCCAGCGAAGTAGCGCATTAGCTCTTCGTAGCCTACGGTTTGTAGGGCTTGTTGGTTTTTGTGGGGCAGAAATTGTCGGGCTTCTTCCAGCAAGCCTTGCTCTAGCATCATATCCACCCTAGCATCAATGCGGTCATACAAAGCTTCTTTGGGCCATTCCAAGCCGATAAGAATAGGAGTGAAGCCCCGCTGCTTGGCCTTGCCACTGCGGAAACTGCTATAAGGCTTGCCACTAGCTCGGCAAACCTCCAGCGCACGTGTCAAGCGTGAAGGGTTTTGTTGGTCGACAATGGCATAAAATTCGGGGTCGAGGCGTAGCACTTCTTGTTGCAGCCAAGCCAATCCTTTGGTATCAAAGTCATTCCTAACTTGCTGGCGTACTTCATTAGGTATGGAGGGGAATTCATCCAATCCCTGCAAAAGTGCTTGTACATACAGCCCTGTGCCACCTGCCAGCACTACCACATTGTGGGTTAGGTATAGCTCGTTGAGCAATGCCAGCGCTTCTCGCTCAAATTGTCCAGCGTTATACTCTTCGGTAATATTTAGGGTATCGATAAAATGATGGGGTGCTGCAGCCAGTTCTTCAGGTGTAGCCTTAGCCGTGCCAACATCCAAGCCTTTGTATAGCTGGCGCGAATCGGCAGAAAGTATGTGGGTGTTGAAGTGCTGGGCAATCTGAATAGCTAAAGAGGTTTTGCCACTGGCAGTTGGGCCCAATACGCAAACCAAATATTTGGTTGCCATCGCTTATTCGCTAGGTGCCTCACCAATTTCCATGCCTTCGGTGTCAAGGTCGCCTTCGCTAATACCGAAATCGGATACAAAGAAGCTCTCTCCGCTGCTGCCTGATAGGCTGCCCTTGGCAGTAACTATTGCTGGGTAAGTTTTACCTGGGTTTTCTTTATCGGTTACTTTCTCCAACAATATCAATATCGAATACTCGGCAGCATCTTCATTAAAGTATACGAGGTGTTTGGCTGTCCCGGGTATTACGCTCTCAATAGAATCCTTTAGTCCATTAATGGCGTTCTCAAACACACTGCTGTGCCCAAGGGTAATTTCATTCAATTTTTGCCAGCGGCTGTTGCTCACAAAAAACGAGGCTTGCATTTTAAGATTTAGCT
>CAIOSU010000026.1 GCA_903861055.1 uncultured bacterium | reverse complement strand
TTTAAATAATATTACCATGTCCCCGCAAATGGTCTTGCACTCATGGGTGTTGGGCTTTTGAAAACATTTAAAATGCTTTTGCCCAAATGCATGCTACCATGCAGCATTGGCCGATAGTTTTTCCACATTTTATCGCCAGCAACACGCTATAGCTTTGTTAATTTTTTATTAACTTTAAATCTATCTTTTTGCACACAAAATAACTGGCCTTGCGGAACGTTTACCTTCTCCTATTTTCGCTTTTACTACCCCTGTGTATTGCTGCGCAAGACATTCACTTTTCGCAGTTTTATGCCTCGCCTTTAACCCTCAATCCGGCACTTGGCGGGTTCTCGCAAGGCGATTACCGGGTAGCGGGCATTTACCGCAACCAATGGGCAACCGTAACGGCTCCATTTGTTACTATAGCTGCATCCTACGATATGCGCTTATTTAAAAAAAAGCTTAAAAAAGACGTTTTCGGAGCGGGTGTTTTATTAACGAGCGACCGCTCTGCTGGGGGCACCGTAAGCCATTTTTCGGGCATGCTTTCGGCATCTTACCACAAGCTATTAAGCAAAAAAGGAAACCACTATCTTGGCCTTGGAGTTCAAATGGGCTATGTGCAGCGCCAACTTAAAACCGATGGCCTAACGCTGCCTTCGCAATATAACGGAACCGACTTTGACCCAAATATTGCTAGTGGCGAAAATTTTGGCAAAACTAATTTGGGCTATTTCGACATGAACGCTGGTATTTTGTGGAGCGCAACCCCGCACAAAAAAATTGGTGTATTTCAAGGGGTAAGTCTGTTTCACCTTACCCAGCCCAAAGAGAGTTTCTTAAACGACGACGTGCGTCTCAAAATGCGCTTTGCTGTCCATGGTGGCTTACGCATACAGTTGCACAAGCGTTGGTACCTTACCCCCAACTATATAATAATGGCGCAAAACAAAGCCCGTGAAATAAACATAGGCACTGCAGTTGAATACCATTTAGGAGCCTTAAACGCCCCAGTAATACTTAGCGTGGGTGGTTGGTGGCGCACCGGGGATGCAGGCATTATATCGCTGGGTGCCGAAATGAAGGGCATTAAACTAGGACTTGCATACGATATTACCACTTCAGGACTTAAAGCAGTGCCAAACCCAACTGGCAGCTTTGAAATTGCTCTGATTTATACTGGCAAAATGGGCGGTTCGTCCGACCCAGGACCTGTACTTGTACCTTGCCCTAGGCTATAACCATTAAAGCGTAACCAAAGCGTGTTGAAACAACTAACCACCATACTATTTCTCCTGCTGTTTGCAGCAAGTGCTATACTAGCGCAAGATAGCACGGCTACGCCCAAAAAGCCCGCTAAGTTTAAGTACAAGAAAAGTTTGAAAATTGCCGACAAACGATTGGATGCCGGTAACCTTTATGGTGCCTACGAAATGTATGAAACCATACTGGATAAAAAGCCTGAATCGTATGCCGTAGCTTGGAAACTGGCCAACGTTTACTACCAAGCGCGAGACTATAAAAAGGCCGAGCAATGGTTTACTTACTTGGTTGAAAACAAAGCCGACGAGTACCCTCAGGCTGAATATTGGCAGGCTATGATGATGAAAATGAACGGCAAGTATTTTGATGCCATGCCCAAGTTTCAGTCTATAAGCAAAAAATACGGCGGCGAAGATGCTACCACCGTGAAACGCTGGGCTAAAATAGATGCCGAAGGCTGCGAATTGGCGCTGAAAAGCATGGATAACCCAGAGCATGTAAACATTACGCACCTCGGCCCGGGCGTAAACTCACCTTACTCAGATATATCACCTGTGATGTGGGATGATAATACACTGTTGTTTGCCACCTTGCCCACTGATACCGTAATTATTAAAGCCGACGATGGTGCCCACATGATAAAGCTATACCAAGCTAAAGTAACTGGTAATGGTTACGATGAACCGGTGCCTTTTGATAAGTTCAACATTGCTGGGGCGCATGTGGCCAACGGTGCTTTCTCGCCAGATAAAAAGCGCTTTTACTTCACCATTTGCAAAGAGGTAACCGTTGCGGTAATAAACTGTGCTATTTACCTCAGCGAGTTTAAGGATGGCGCTTGGACTGAGCCAATTGACCTCGGCCCAGAAATAAACCTTGCCGGCTATACCAACACCCATCCATCGGTGGGTACTTATAAGGTTGAAGGCGATATACTTTATTTTACCAGCAACCGCCCCAGTGGTCGCGGTGGCAAGGATATTTGGTACTCGATAATCAATAAAAACGGTAAATATAGCGCCCCTAAAAATGCAGGCGGCAAAATAAACACTGACCGCGACGAAGCCACGCCTAATTACGACCCTAGCACTGGTACCCTTTACTTTAGTTCAACTGGTCATGCAGGTTTTGGTGGTTACGATATTTTCTCTTCAACTGGCGGCACCAGCCGTTGGGAAGACCCTATAAACGTTGGCTACCCTGTAAACTCGCAAACCGATGATATGTACTATCGCTTTTTGCCAAACAGCCGCAAAGGTTACTTTGTGAGCAATCGCCCTGGGGTGATTGCCCTAAAAAGCGAAACTTGCTGCGACGATATTTTCACTTTTGAACCATACAACGTGCTCAATATTGGCGTAAATGGCTTTGTGCTTGATGAAGCCAGCCCTAGCACGCCGCTCAACGGAGCCAAGGTGTCATTGTTCCTGTCAGGTTACAAAGGGCTCGACCAAGATATTTTGGTGAGCGAATTTACTTTAGCAGATAGTAAACCTTACTTTTTTACTCTAAATGCCGATGCGAACTACAAGCTTGTTGGTAGCATGGATGGGTACTTGAAAGGCTCTACCACGGTAAGCACTATGGGCATTACCCAATCGGATACCTTAACCGCCGATATTTTGTTGAAACGCTTGATAAAGGACAAAAACTATAGCCTGCGCAACATCTACTACGATTACGACAAATCCGACATTCGCGAAGAGTCTAAACCCAACTTAGATTCCTTGTATCAAATATTGGTAGAGAACCCCGGTATCACTATTGAGCTAAGCTCGCACACCGATTCGCGTGGCTCGGAAACATATAACCAAACCTTGTCTCAAAAACGTGCCGAAAGTTGTGTAAATTACTTGATTAGCAAGGGCATAGCTAAAGATAGAATGGTAGCTAAAGGCTACGGCGAAAGCAAACCTTTGGAGAACTGTACCGGCCTAGATGGATGCAGCAACGAATCGAACAGCGATGATTGCCCATGCCACCAAAAAAACCGCCGCACCGAGTTTAAGATACTGAGCGATAAGCCTATTGAGGTAAATTACGAAGAGTGAGGCTGGTTGATTGGCTAATAATCAGGAAGTATAGATTACAAATGCAGTCCAATAAATAAAAACAGGAGAACAGATAAACAGATAACTGATTAACTGATCAACCGATTAACTGATGAATCAAATGCTACATAAACTCCTCCCCTCACTGCTAGTAGCCCTTTTGCTATCGGCCACTCCCCTAATGGCGCAGCAACAAATACAATTGTATGTTGAGGACTTTGAAGGCACTACTTCGAGCTTTTTGCTCAACGATACCAGTTCCATTACCACCAATAGCGGTATCAATAAATGGATAGTAAACAACCAATACAATGGGGCACCCACCTACCCCAACACCATAAGCCAGGATAGCACCAACTTTGGTACTATCTTCAACGCTCCTAATAGCAAATACCTGCATATACACGACTCTATTAATGCCGTGAGCGGCGGCGCTGCCAATTGCAACTTTAACCCTACCGCCGTTTCCGACAGGTTCTCGCACTTAGCTAATGGCTTTTGCACACTGGGCATGCAAGATGTGAAAGTGGTGTTCTTTTATATTGCTGAGGCGGATAGCATAAACGTACCGCCTAATGCTTACGGCGAATTGTTGTATAGCATTGACGGTGGTGCTTGGGTTTCGACAGGCACACAATACTATGGCCAGAAACGATGGAAGTATGAGCAAGTAACCAACCCTGCATTTGACAATGTAGCCAACTTGCGTCTTGGTTTTAGGTGGGTAAACAACGGTACTGCTCAAGCCAATACTTCATCCTTTGGTATTGACGATATACAAGTGGTAGGTACTTATGATGACGTAAACAACCCTATCACCATTTCGGCAATAGACCTTTTTCCTGACCCGATTTGCCAATTGAACAATCTATTTATTCAGTGGGAGCTTTCGGCGCCATTGTGCAATGGTGTTTATCGCATTCAATTATCCAATGCCAGTGGCAACTTCAACAACCCAACCGACTTGGGAGTATTTAACATTGCCCAAGCAACCACTGGCTTTATTGCTGCCACCATACCCGGTAATATTGCCCCAGGCGCTTGCTATCGCATCCGCATAAGCAGGGTATCGCCAGCACCGGCCATTTCGGGAGTGGTAAGTGCCTGTTTTGTTATTCAAAACTGCCCCAATATCATCAACACTTTATCGGCCGCGGTAACCACCGACCCCGATACCGTTTGCTCGCGAAGCGCTATTGATATTAAATTTACCTCAACAGGTGTATTTGGGGCCAACAATACTTATATAGCAGAGCTATCAGATTCTAACGGCAATTTTACCACGCCTCAATTTTTAGGCTCATTGCCCAGCTCGCAAACCTTCGACCCAGCCTTGGGTTCACCTCCTGGAAGCGTGTCGGGCTTAATACCTGCCACCCCAGCTGGTTGTAATTATTTTATCCGCATACGGTCTACCAACCCAGCCACGCAAGGCACCGTTTTTGGGCCTTTCTGTATTAAGCAATGCGATATGGAAACCAACGAAACGCTAGACATGGCTTTTTGTATATCGGAAACAGCAGGCGTTGATACCATCATAACCGTAGATATAAACTACTGGGATAGCATAGCGCAATACGCAAACGGCAACCTATTTCAATTGCAATTGCTGGATATGAACAGCCTTGCCATTATAAACACCGGTGCACTTGCC
>CAIOSU010000025.1 GCA_903861055.1 uncultured bacterium | reverse complement strand
TTGGCTGAAGGATGCATGCTAATTTATGTTGGGCAACTTGGTACACAAAAAAAGGGAAATGCGTCTCTCCCACACATTTCCCCGACACCAACTATAATGGTTTTGAGTATGATTTCATATCACCATCAAACCTCTTCAAAACTAAATCTTCATGGTACCAAAATCTATGACTTAAATCAACCCAGTTGATGATTGAAGTATTGAATTCGCGCTGACGTTTTTAATTATTAAATCTCCCTTGCGGTTAGAGCATTATTATTATATTAGCCTTCTATACAAATGATACCAATTAGCGAGTATGCAACCAATCAAATCGCGGGTTAACCCAAATTCTGCAACATTTAAAAGCAACCACGAGCAAATGCTTAAGCTTGTGGCCGAATTGGAAGCTAAGCTTGAAAAAAGTCGTTTTCAGGGCAGCGACAAGCATACTGGCAAAGCATTAAGCCAAGGAAAGCTACTTGCCCGAGACCGCATTGAATTGTTATTGGATGAGGACAGTCCTTTTATGGAGCTTTTGCCCCTAGCTGGACTTGGTCTAGAAGGTTTTGGTCCGGGTGGCACCACGGTTGCCGGAATTGGCTTAGTTAGCGGCAAAATAGCCTTGGTTGTGGCCAATGTGGGAAGCAACAAAGGCGGGGCTATTGATTATGCAACCTTGCAAAAAGGAATACGCATAGGCGAAATAGCCATGGAAAACCGTTTGCCGGTTATAAATCTGGTAGAATCGGCTGGCGCCAACTTACCCGAGCAAGAAAAGATATTTAACTACGGCGGTATTACCTTCAGAGAAATAACCCGGCGAAGCAAAGCAGGGCTTACCACCATAAGCGTAGTATTTGGCAATAGCACTGCTGGTGGGGCATACATACCTGGTATGAGCGATTACACCGTAATGGTTAAAGGGCAAGCTAAGGTATTTTTGGCAGGCCCACCGCTGGTAAAAATGGCCACCAATGAAATTACAGACGACGAAAGCCTTGGTGGCGCCGAAATGCATAGCAAAATATCGGGCGTAAGCGACTATTTAGCTCAAAACGAGGCAGATGGAATCCGATTGGCTCGCGAAATCATGTCGTTTATTGACTCTGATGATGCTTTTGTGCCAAGCAAAGCAATAGAAGAGCCTAAATACAGTGCCGAGGAAATACTCGGAATTGTAAACCCAGATACGAAAATACCATACGATATACGGGAAGTTATTGCCCGTATAACCGATGGCTCACATTTCCATGAGTTTAAAGCCGAATATGGCAGCACTTTAGTGACTGGATTTGCCGAAATACATGGCTATAAAATCGGCATATTGGGCAACAATGGGGTGCTTTTCTCCGAGTCGGCAAACAAGGGTACCCAATTCATTCAGCTATGCAACCGAAGTAGAATACCTCTTTTGTTTTTGCAAAACATTACCGGTTTTATGGTTGGCCGCAAATACGAAGAAGGCGGCATTATAAAGAACGGTGCCAAACTAATAAATGCAGTAAGTAATAGCGAAGTGCCAGCCATAACTATAATGGTAGGTGCTTCATATGGCGCGGGTAACTATGCTATGAGCGGGCGGGCATACCAACCTCGCTTCTTATTCTCGTGGCCGAATGCAAAAATTGCGGTAATGGGTCCAGATCAATTGGCTGGTGTAATGGAAATAATCCAACGCCAAGCTGCCGAAAGCGCAGGAGCTAGCTACGACGAAGAAATGGGCAAGCAA
>CAIOSU010000024.1 GCA_903861055.1 uncultured bacterium | reverse complement strand
TTAAACCCGTTCATTACCGTCAAATATTCGACACGGTGACCGAACAGGCAATTGAAACACCAGAGAGTGCTCCTTTGCAACCCGCACGTGCAAGCGGTAAAACCAAAAGCTTGCTTGGCACTTATGGTTTATCGTTGGCGGCTATGTTGGTTTTGGCCATATTTATCGCAAAAGACATTTACTTGCAACCTATTGCTCTGGAAAACTTTGGCTTTTTTAAGCCAGAGCTGTTATTGGGGGCAAGCAATGAAACACCCAGCACCACACAAATCAATATTGCTGCCGACCCTGTAGCAGCTGGCACCCTTGTATTGAGTGGTGCGCTGGATACAGTAACAACAGTTCCTGTTATTGAAGAGCTAACTGCTAATGAAACAGTTACACCCTCAACAAACACTACTCCACCTGCCGAAGTAGTAAAAGAACCAACCAGTGTTGTGATGCCGCACATCACCGAAATACAAACCAACGATATTGATGCTGGCTATTATATCGTGTTAGGTGCGTATTCAAGTAAGCGTAATGCCAATAACTATATAAAGGAGCATAAAGCCCTTTCAGGGTTAATTACCATACCCGCTAATGGACTTTACCGTGTTGCACTGCCTGCCGGGAATGTTGCTACCACTGCTTACCAGTTATTGGAAACAAAAAGGCAGCAAGAAAATCCTGCTGCCTGGCTAATATTTAATAACAAATAATTTTTCTGTTTTTCCAGATGCTTTAAACTGATTTAAAGCACGGGGCAATAATCGGTACGGTTTTTCTTGTTCTTGAAATTGCCAGCATAAATCAATGAAATCTCTGGTCCACCGTTCAATTTGGTAGCTTTCGTAAGTTTCGATACGTTGAGATCATAGCTAAATCCCAAATTGAATCCTGCTATATCAAATCGGGTAGCCAATATAAGCGCATCCTTTACCCTATAGTATCCGCCTACATAAAATGCTGTATTGTTGGTAGGGATTGAAGACATACGGAACTTAACCAAAGAACCTAGATTAAATTGATTGTGCGGGCCTTGGTTGAGATACATAAAACTAGGTAGCAAATGCACCATGCGGGTAAGCTTAAAATAACCGCCACCATGCACAGTTACTTTCATGTAAAGCTTCTCCGTTCTGTCGTCCATAAACGATAGGTTGGGCTGATTTACGTGTGTTACCGCTACACCAGCATAATAGTTGTTGTTTTTGTTTGCAGTGTAGCTCCACAACATACCTGCACCTACATCAGCATAAAGTTTCCTGCTGTTTGTAAAGTTCTCGCCTGTAGGGTTGTTGGGGTCAAAGCCTTGGTCGCCAAACTGGCTATCGGTAGTAATTTTCGAAAAGTCGATTGAACGTTGTCCAAAACCACCTACCAGACCTGTAGTTAGGGTTTGTGAACCTTTGTTGTTAAGCAGCACGGTATACGTTAGGTGTATATTTACCTGGGTTGTACTAAAACTCAAATCACCTGCACGGTCGTTGAAAAACGAAATACCTACGCCTCCGTAATTAGACTTTTTGGTTCTTTTCAGCACAGCCATATCGGCCGAAGCGGCAATGGTATTAAACTTGCCCAAGCCCGCCCATTGCGAGCGGTAAGTAGCCGCAACTCTATAATCACCGCCGTTCACACCTGCAAAGGCGGGGTTTAGAAACAAAGGTTGCTGGTTATACTGCGAAAAATGAATGTCCTGTGCCTGTACCTCAAAAAAGGTAAGACAGAACATGACTAACACCACGGGTCTCCACACACATCTCATCATAGTCGGTCAATTTATTATCGTCACATTGCCCGTTTTAGTAAGTTTCGAACCACTAAAACATTCGGCCTCGACAACATATACGTAAACGCCTGAATTAAGTTGCTCCCCTTTAGAATTTTCACCGTTCCAACCAGTATAAGGGTCATTGGTTTCGAAAACTAAATTACCCCATCTATCGAATATACGGAAAATGATTAAACGTTTCAAACCCTGCAAACGAGCGTAGGCCACATCATTTACTCCATCGCCATTGGGCGTAAAGCCATTACCTACAAAAATTTGGTCTTCGCTACATTTTTCTACCACCGAAACCGTCACTAATTTGGTATTGGTACAACCAAAACTATCAATTATGGTAACTGAATAAGTAGTGGTAGCTTCGGGTTTTGCCAATGGCGATGCACAATCAATACAACTTAACCCGGTTGTCGGCTGCCAGAAAATAGTATCGTACGGCAACGTTTCGTTTGCTAATATTACCGAATCACCTTTCAATATCTCAAAAGCCGAAGCTACTCCCAATAATGGGGTCGGATTTACCTCAACTAAAACATTTGCGGTATCAAACGGACAAACGCCGTAAGTAATGTGAGCTACATATGTAGTGGTTACCTGCGGAGATACTATAGGGTTAAAACTATTATCGTCATCAATATCAACGTTTGGTGTCCAATAAATGGTGTCGCCTCCTACAGCCGTAAGTTGTATCGCATCGCCAAAGCAGATAATAGTATCTGGCCCAGCTTCTGGTTCGGCCGGATGGTCAACACGTGCAATTTGCTGCAGCGTATCCATACAACCCAGCACATCTGTCAATATCAATGTTACCGTATAATTTCCTGAATCTGGATAAGTGTAGTTGGGGCTTCGCACTGTCGACCCGTTACCCAGATAACCAAAATCCCAGTCCCAGGTTACAATTGGCAAATCACTGGTGCTGCTCAAATCAACAATATCAGTCCTGCTGCCTAAACATACCCGCTCTACCAAATAATTGGTAAAGAAACGATTGACTACAATTTTAACCGAATCGATTCTGTTACAGCCATTGCCATCAACAGTATATGCAACATATGTAGTTGTTTGGGCCGGTGTAGCAATTGGAGTTGATGAATTTGGGTTATCAAGCCCAGCAGGTGGGGACCATAAATAAGCTATGCCGTTGCTTATGGCAGTGAGCTGCACGGTATCGCCCTCGCAAATAGCAGTGTCGGGGTATGGACTAACGGCTAATGTAGGTAATGGATTTACGATTACATGTATCGAGTCAACCGTAAAACACCCATAAATATCAGTAGTTATCAGCTGGTAATCAATAGTATCGAGAGGCACGCTGTATGGCCGCGCTATAGTAGAGTCGCTAAGCCATATACCAGGGCTCCAATCATATGCGGCATATATAGTGTCGCCTAGCAGTTGCAGTGTATCAAAAATGCACACTGCTATCGTATCGGGGTTTGCCAACCCTGTAGGGTTTGGATACACGTTTATGGTTTGATAGGCAGTATCAAAGCAACCATTGCTGTCTGTTACTAGAAGCGAAGCAATATACTGGCCAGTATCAGCATAAAAGTAAGCACCCGGGTTTTGAACAATGCTGGTATCGTTGGTTGAATCTACCACACCGAAATTCCAAAACCAGGCATTTATGGGCGCATCGCCCGCTACCGACTGGTCGGTAAACAATACCGTCAATTGTTCACATCCAATAGTATCCGAAGCATCGAAAGCAGCTGTTGGCCTGCTCCAAACCAACTGTTGTCGGATAACAGAACCCACACACCCATAACTACTATAAGCGGTAAGGGTTACATTTATCAAACCTGAAACTTGGAACCGATGCACTGGGTTTTGATTAGTATCAATTGCAGTGCCATCGCCAAAATCCCACTCCCAAGCTACAATTGGATTATTTGCTATAGTAAAGGATGTATCGGTAAACTGTACTAACTCGTTTTGGCAAACGGTATCCAAATCACTATAAAATCCGGCAATAACAGTATCAACTACTATAGTATCGGCATATGTAAGTATATACTGGCAAGCAGGTACCTGAGTATCAATCAATAACACAGCTGGCTGGTAAAAACCAGCTTCGGTATAAAGATGACAAATAGTATCATCGCCCGACTCCCAGGGGCTGTTATCGCCATAAAACCAGATATGGTTTGCCGCCGAGCTATCGGTATTGGCATTAAAACATACATTCAGCGGCGAACAACCCGAATCGGGCACGGCGGTAATATTACCTACCACTCCGCCTATGTTAATATAGCTGGGATAGCAAATGCTATCTTGACAACCATTAACAAATTTAACTTTTAAGCAAACCGTAAAACTCCCAGCCGTGTTATATATATATGACGGTTGTGGCAAACTTGAAAAACTGCCATCGCCAAAATCCCAAAGCACACTTTCTACCTGCACCGTATCAAAGCTGGCAAAATTGGTAAAATTCACTAGATGTGGTGGGCAATATCTAAACGTATCGTTAGCTACAAAGCTCAGCCTAGGTACATCTATATTTATCAATTGCGGTTTTACCATTGTATCCTTGCAACCGAGTAAGCCATCAGTCATTATCAATGTTACCGTATATGCACCAGTATCATTGTAGGTATAATTAGGGTTTCTCAAATTCGAGGTGTCAGCAGTTGGATTGTTTGGGTCGCCAAAATCCCAAGAATATGTAGTTCCAGTATTTTGACCTGATGACAGATTTGTGAATTCAATTGCTTGCCCTGCGCAAAAAAGGTTATAGTTTGATGCAAAATCGGCAATAGGCTGCCTAAAAGTTAAAAAACTAGGTTTCGTAATGGTAGATCTACAACCTAACGAATTGGTTACAGTAAGTGATACATCATAAGAGCCGGGCGCTGCATATTGCTTAATCGGATTTTGCAAAGTAGAATTTGAAACAGGTGTTGTACCAAAGTTCCAGTTCCAGCTAGTTATTGTTGAAGTACCATAAGTGGTAGATAAATCGGTAAAATTGATGTTGGGGTAAGATGAAGAATTGGATGGTATGCAACCAGAGCGTGGATTGGCATCGAATTGTGCCGTTACATTCGAAATAGAAATAACGTTTGTCATCAACATGGTATCGCTGCAGCCATATACATCAGTTACAATCAAACTAACTGTATAAACGCCAGGGTTGTTGTAAAAATGAACAGGACTTCGTATAGCGCTACTGTTGTTCGGCCCAGGATCGCCGAAATTCCATAAATACGTTAGCCCTGAACCTGTTGAACTGTTTACGAATGTAACACTTTGCGGTGCACAACCAGTTACCCGGTTAGGGGCAAAGTTGGCAATAAGCACCGATACATCTATCTCTTTTTCAAACTCATGAACACAACCAGTAGTAATATTCGTTACCGTTAGCGTAACGGTATATAGGCCTGACGTAAGATACGTGTGCGATGGGTTTTGAAGGTTCGATGTTCCACCATCGCCAAACTGCCACGCCCAAGTGTCGGCGCCAATAGATTGATCAATAAAGGTTACATTGCCAGGGGTGGTACAACTAATCGTTTGGTCAAAATCAGCCTGGGCTGGCAATACGGTAATGGTAACTGAGCTGTCATCTCGACAACCATTTTGACCAACAGAAAGGTTGATGACAAATGTACCTGGCTCATCGAAAGCAAATGGCGCAGGACTGTTTGCTACACTGCTTGGCCCACCAGGGAAACCAAATGTCCAAGTTACTTGGTTAATTATACCTGTTGATGAGTTTACGAAGCTTATTGGCTCATCAACACAAACTGCCAAACTACTCACACTAAATGCTGCAGTTGGTGAATTGCCAGCTGAAACATCAATACACCGTGTACCCACGCAACCCGATTGAGTTACGATGGTAAGGCATGCGTTATAAACTCCTACACTGCTGTATACGTGAGATGGGTTTAGCAAATTGGATGTATTGGAACCGGTACCACCAGGGTCGCCAAAATCCCAACTCCAACCAATAATTGGGTTATTTGCAGGCGATGTACTTGCGTCGGTAAAATTTACAGCCAAAGGCGCGCAGCCACTCGGCGTATCAACTGAAAAATCAACTGTTGTAGGCGCTATATCAATAATATTATTGAAAGTTATAGAGCTTTGGCAGCCAAACTGGTTTTGAGCAGTTAAGTTTACGGAGTAAATGCCCGGTGTGTTGTATGTATAAGTAGGGTTTTGCTGACCGGTTGTAAACAGAGGCGATGGCGCCTGAAAAAGCCAAGTGTAGTTAGTAGCCCCAACCGATAGGTTTGTGAAACTAACTGGAAATGGTGCCTGACAGCTGTTAGCTGGATTGGGGCTATAACTAAAATTGGCCGTTGGTTGCGGAAAAACTGTTACCAGCCCAACATAAGTAGTGTCGTGCTCACATCCATTTGCCGAAAACACACGTAACGTTACATCCCAGGTTCCGGCCTGCGTGTAAGTGTAAGTGGGGCTCAACTGTGTACTTGTTTGGTTTGCTGGCCCAAACTCCCAAACAACGTTGGTGTAGGCACCCGTTATAACTGGTGTAAAACTTACTGCTTGACCCAAGCAAAAGGAATCCCTGTTGGCAGTAAAACTTATCTTAACATCGCTTACGCTTATGTATCCGGTCTTGGTTATGGTATCGAGAGTATTACATGCAGTATCCCTAACAATTAACGATACGTCATAGGTATTAGTACCAGCGGGATAAGTATGGCTAGGGTTTTGCAGCGTTGAACTAGGGTTATTGTTCGGGAAGTTGAAACGCCAGAAATAAGCTAGACCACTGGTGCTTTGAGAGGTATCGGTAAACTGCACCGTAAACGGCGAATCGCATACGGCTTGAACATCTGAGGTAAACCCTGCGTTGGGCCTTGGATTGATGCAAATGTAATTGCTCTTAGTAAGCGACTTTTGGCACCCAAACTGGTTTGTAGCAATAAGCGTTACCGAAAAACAATTGGCATTTACACCCGGAGTTTGAGTAAACGTGTGGGTTACGCTACAAACATTGGTGTATACTGTGCCATCACCCATCGACCATGTGCAATTGGTGCTACCGGTAGTTGTATCGGTAAAAGTAACAGTAAGCGGGCTACAACCACTTACACGGCTCGACGTGAACCCAACTGCGGGTTCTGGGAAAACGGTTAGCTGCCTGGTAACGGTATCGAAATTTATACCGTTATTACTTACAATAAAGGTTATAGTATATGTTCCGGGAGTGCTGTAAACAAAATTAGGCGACCTTTGGGTTGATGTATTGTTCAATGCGTTTCCAAAAAACCATTTATGCGAATCATAACTCCCACCGCTTGCAATTGATGAGTAAGCAACTGGGTTACCATTAAATTTAGCACTATCAATAAAAAGCACTACCAAAGGCTGGCATCCTGAAGTAATTGAATCGCCAGCAAAATTATCCATCCTAAACGAAGCACTCAACTGGGCCTT
>CAIOSU010000023.1 GCA_903861055.1 uncultured bacterium | reverse complement strand
TTGCCTTTAATTTAAGTCTTGGGCATGGGGTAGTTTATTCCCGCATGAAAGTAATAACTTTGCCCGCCAGAAAAATTTGTTTTTGCCGCTGGCAACCGATTTGAATTTATCAACGATTACCTATACCTATGTTCTCCGCCGAAAGCAGAAATTATTACAAAAAGCTCATTTTGTTGGCCGTTCCTATCAGCTTGGGGCAGGTGGGCCATATGATGACGGGTATGGCCGATACAGCTATGGTAGGCCAGTTGGGCAAAACCGAGTTGGCGGGTGTTGCTTTTGCTACCAACGTGTTTATGTTCCTGTTTATTTTCGGCATTGGGCTTAGCTTGGGCATAACTACCATGGTTGGTCAAGCCTATGGCAGCAACAACCTTACCAAGTGCCGCAGTTTGTTACAGCAGGGCTTGTTGTTTTATGTTTTGGTGGGTGCACTGCTTACAGTACTCAATTTGGCCTTGATTCCTTTAATGCCTTACATGGGGCAAGAGGCCGATGTGGTAAAGGTTGCTGCCCCTTTTTATTTTTACATTGCCTGCTCAACGCTTCCGGTAATGGCCTTTTCTGGTTTAAAGCAGTTTTTAGAGGGCATGGGCAAAACCGTTCCGCCAATGCTGGTAAGCTTGTTGGGCAACTTACTCAACGTTGGCCTCAATTATGTATTCATTTTTGGTGCTTTGGGCAATGAGCCAATGGGAGCTGAAGGGGCAGGTTTGGCCACTTTAATTGCCCGCATATTTATGTTCGTTGGCCTTGCACTGTATATGTATTGGCATACCGAGTTGCGCTTCTATTTTCAGGGTTTCTCTAAGTTTAAACCAGATTGGGCGGTACTTAGTGAGCTGGGCAGGGTTGGTTTACCCATCGGATTGCAGTTTTTTATGGAGGTAGCCACCTTTGCACTTGGCGCTATCATGATGGGTTGGTTGGGTAAAGTGCCCCAATCGGCACACCAGATAGCCATTACATTGGCAGCCACCACATTTTTGGCGGCCAGCGGTATAGGTACTGCCGCTACCATTATACTCAGTAATCTTAAAGGGCAGCAACAATATGGGCAACTACGCAAGGCAGGTTACGCGGCTTTTAGGTTGGTGTTGGTGTTTATGGGCTTTACCGCCATTGGCTTTGCCGTTTTTAGGGATGTACTGCCCACCTACTTTATTAACGAGAATGACACAGAGGTGGCTGCCATAGCCTCAGGGCTACTGGTAGTGGCTGCATTGTTTCAGCTGAGCGATGGGTTGCAAATGGTAGGTATATCGTGCCTGCGTGGCCTAGGCGATGTGGAGATACCCATGTGGATGGCGTTTGTATGCTACTGGGTTATAGCACTGCCAAGCAGTTACATTTTTGCCTTTGTATTGGGTTTTGGCCCACCAGGTATATGGTATGGGTATTTAACTGGGCTCACCCTAGCCGGAGTGGCTTTCTTTGTAAGGTTTACACTACTAACTAAACGGATGCAAAAGGAAATTTGAAAATTTGGAAATGAGCTAATTTGAAAATTATTAGTGCAGCAGATATTTCATTTTCAAATTTCTAAATTGGGTAATTTTCAAATTAACTACCCTTTCTTCATTTGGTTGTACATTTCGGTTTTCTTGCCATCCAGTTTTACCAATACGTTGTAGGCTTCGTTGCGCTCTGCTGGAGGGGCTTTAGTAAACATGCTGATGAGCTCGGCACGTTTTGCATCGAAAAACAATTGTAATACCATTGAGTTTGGGTCGCTTTCGGCTAGCCGTTCCATTTTTTTCAAGGCTGCCAAAATGGTCGCACGGCCACCATTGGCGTTTTCGAACATTACATCAATACCTTTGCGGTGGTATTCGTAAGCCACTTCACGTATCACTTCCAACCTCGGTTTCAGTACCTCATCCAATAATATGCTTCTGTTTCGGTTTCCATCAAATGGTTTCCAACCGGTACCTTGGTCGCCGGCAAGGCTTTGGGGTACATTGTTGAGTATAGTGAGCGCTTTGTTGAAATAGGGCGTACCGCCTTTAGGCGAGTAGGTATCGTAGTCCATACCGATTAGTATATACGACCAGTAAGCCAATAGCGAAGCTAGGTTGCTGTTAAATACATTATCGTTGAACTGCACAGGCTCAAACTCGGCAAAGGTAAAATTGAAGTTACCGTCGGCGTAGTTTAACAAAGGTGAGTTGTAGCTTGTGCTGTATGCCGTGCGCGAAAGCGCGATATTGGCAGTAGCCTTGTAGTTGTTACCTCCTAAGTCTTCGGTAATGTTTATGATTAGGCTACAATCAATGCGTTCTTCGGGTTTGAAGTTATCTCCGGTCCATTTTCGGTTGTTCAAAAACTCGTAGATGGTGGTCTCCAGGTTTTTAAACACTTTAGGGTCGGTGGTGGTAATTTTAGAGGCCACCACTTGAACTTTGCAGTTCAATTCTTGTGCGTGCATACTCATGGATAACACCAACAGCCAAAAAATGCCTAGAAACTTTCCCATAGTTATAGTTGCTCAGTAATGGCTTTAACAATATCTAATGCTACTGCTGTTTTATTTTTTAACTCAAACTGTTTTTTGCCGCCTTTATTGTCAAGCAGGGTTACTTGGTTGGTATCGTGGCCAAATCCCGCACCGCTATCGCGAAGCGAATTGAGCACAATGATATCGAGGTTTTTCTTTTTAAGTTTTTCCAGCGCGTGTTTCTCTTCGTCATTGGTTTCTAAAGCAAAACCTACCAGTATTTGTCCTGCTTTTTTGTTTCGGCCAATTTCCGCCAATATATCGCGGGTTTTTACCAGTTGAAGCTCAAGTGCGTGGCCGTCTTTTTTAATTTTCTTGCCCGATACCTCCGCCGGAGTATAGTCTGCCACGGCAGCGGCCATAACGGTAATGTCTTTGCCAGCAAACTCACGGTATACGGCATCAAACATTTCCGCTGCAGTGCCTACTTCAATGATGTTAAGGTTGGCGTGTAAGGTAGGTTGGGCAGTTGTAGGACCTTTGATGAGGGTAACTTTGGCCCCGAAGCGCAAAAATTGTTGCGCTAATGCAAATCCCATTTTACCTGTTGAGTGGTTGCTTATGTACCGCACAGGGTCAATGGGCTCCATTGTTGGACCAGCGGTAATCAATACGGTCTTGCCTTTTAGGGTTTCTTGTTCAGGAGCGAAAACTTCTTCTTCCAAGAAGGCAATGATTTCTTCTGGCTCGGCCATACGGCCTTCGCCTACCAATCCACTGGCTAGCTCTCCAAATCTGGCAGGTACAACCAAATTGCCATAGCTACGAAGCTTAGCAAGGTTGTTCAGCGTAGTTGGGTGCTGGTACATATCCAAATCCATTGCTGGCGATACCGCAACCGGGCAGCGAGCTGATAAGTAGGTGGCTGTTAGTAAGTTGTCGCAAATGCCATTGGCCATTTTAGCCAAAGTGTTGGCTGAGGCGGGTGCAACCAGCATTACATTGGCCCATAAGCCAAGTTCTACGTGGCTATTCCAATTGCCTTTTTCATCGGCATATTGGGTAAGCACTGGGTTTTTACTAAGCGTAGAAAGTGTTAACGGGGAAATAAATTGCTGCGCCGCTTGGGTCATTATAACCTTAACATTGGCTCCTTGCTTAACCAACAAACGCACCAATATGGCAGATTTGTAGGCGGCAATGCTGCCAGTTACGCACAGCAATATGTTTTTTCCCGCCAGCATAGGGTACTATTAGGCTTGTTCGTCAGCACGACGGTAGTAAATCTCGTCGTTCTTGAATTCGTCCAAAGCAATAATAACTGGGTTAGGCAACTTCTCGTAGTACTTGCTTATCTCAATTTGCTCGCGGTTTTCAAACACCTCTTCCAAGTTATCGTTGCTGCTTGCAAATTCATTAAGCTTTGCGTGCAACTCCTCTTTCAACTTAGCATTGATCTGGTTAGAGCGTTTTGCAATAATTACCAGCGACTCAAAAAGATTGCCTCCGCTTTGAGCGGCAATTTGGTTTAGGTCGCGGGTTTCTACGTTAGGCTGTATGCCCATCAATTGGTTCTTCTTCATAACTCAGGATTTAGCCGACTCAAGCGCCTTTCTAATTTCTTCTAGTTTAATGGTTGCTTCGTCGTAATATTTTTTTGCATCGTTAAGGTACACACTATTTGCATATCGGCGAGCCAAATTGTTATAGCTCTCTAAAACCGCCTCATAGCGTTCTTTTTGTTTTTCGCTAATACTGTTTTCGGCATATAGAAAATAGCTTTTCACAATACTGTATGAAATCTTTTCAGCATCTTTTGTGTCCGGAAAATCGACCAAGATGTTGGAGAATGAAACTGCCGCTGCCTTGTAATGTCTGGTGCGCAAATAAAGTTCGGCAGCATTGAGGGCTTTAAGCTCTAGCTTACGTCTCATTTGGCCGATCTTCAGGTTGCAATCGTCGAGCCTAGTGGTATTGGGGTAGCTGTTGATGTACAATTGATACGATTGAATTGCCTTCTCTGTGTATGTTTGATCCAAAGGTACCTCAGCCGACATTTGGTAATCGCACTGGGCGGTCATATACAAGCATTCTTCGGCAAAGGGGCTTAGGCCGTAATTATCGCTGATGTTTTTGAAATGGAATCCAGCAATTAAGTAATTGGCCTCGTTGTAATGGCTCATGGCGTACTTAAAGTACAACTCATCAATATTTTTGGTGCCTTTAAATACTGGAATCAGCTCCTCGTAAATAGGGATGGCTTTGGAGTATGCTCCCTTCTCGTAGTACTCGTTTGCTTTGCTAAGCTTGTAATTGAAATCGGTACTTTTTACCACCTTTTGGTAGCTATCGGCACACGACGAGCCAAGCAGTATAAATACTGACAGCATTAATGCGTATATACTTTTGTTCACCACAGTGTGCAAAATTAGCGTATTTTCTTCAGAGCGTAAAAAGAGATTTTGGCTCTTAGGTTGCAACCTAACGGTTATTGTGCTTGATTTATTATATGTAGCTCAGCTTCTAACTTTTTGGTAAGCTCATTACTTATGCGCCAAAGCGGCAACC
>CAIOSU010000022.1 GCA_903861055.1 uncultured bacterium | reverse complement strand
TTGAATGGTGGATTGCAGTTGAAGGATGATCAAGGCAGGAACAACATCGTGTTGATGGCCTATAACATTGAATCGGTAAGACCGGGTGATACAGTGAAAATTGTGGTGTTTGATCATGGTCAGATGGAAGTGTCGGCTACTGAAAACGGCAAGCGTTTTGAATTGAATCGCTGGCAAGGTGATACTTTATTGTTTATTCCCGCTTACGTAGGAACTTACACCATTTCGTTCAAGAAGAACGGTGCGGAAGAGACCTTGAATGTGACGGCATTGCCTAAAGGGTTTGACGATAAGGCGGACCATGGTTTCCAAACGTTTTATGAGGGTAAACCTGCGGAGCTTCGTTTTGTAAATTTATTAAATGCTGGTGGAGCAAGCTGTGATTGTGATCCGGCGATGCAATTGAGTAAGAATGATGGTAAAATCAAATTCACGCCCAATGCAGCCGGTTGGTGTAAATTTCGAATAAATACATCAGATGGGTTGGCGCTGTTGGATGATTCAGTATTTGTGCAGCAAGTTCCAATGCCGTTTATTTTGGTAGAGGGTAGTAGCGATCGCAGTATTTCGTTGAGTCGTTTAGCTTCTGCCAAACGAATGGATTTTAAAGCGGTGCATCCAGAAATGCCAAATTTCAACTATGAAATTACCAGTATGAGTGTAAGATTGGTAGGAGCAACTGAAACGGCTCAAGAGGTTGCTGGAAGTTCCGTAAATCTTACGCCTGAGCAGTTGGCCAAATTGCAATATGTGGTTATAGACCGAGTAACGGTTCAGACCCAAGTGAAATTAATTCAATATCAAGAACCCATAGTGATTCAAATTAAGAGATAGTCATGAACAAATTCAGTAAATATACTTTCATCCTTTTCACGCAACTTGTGCTGGCAGGATCGCTATTAGCGCAAGACGCGATGCGAATCAGTGGTACGCAGATCGTGCGGAAAGGCGAAACAATGACCATTGATGCTGGAAAGGTGTTACAATTCGAACCTGGAGCTACATTGCAAATTGAGGGTAGTTTGGTAGTTCGTGGAACAACAGACAAGCCTGTGGTTATGCAGTCTTTGGATGCATCAAATCCTGGGAATGGTTTGATGATTCGTGGAATCGATGAGGCGGGTAGTATCGTTTTGGAAAATGTGAAAGCAGAGGGTTTGGTTCAACCGCTGCGTTTTGATCCTTTTTGGTATCGTAAACGGGTTGATTTAAACGGTGTGACGGTTTCTGGTTCCAATTCTGGTGAACCTGTTGTTTATGTGGCAGGACCACTTTTGGATTTGCGCGAGGGGATGGATATTCAATTCTCCATGAAATCTATGAAGTTTTTCAACAACACGGGTGCCGTATTGTTGGAAAAAGTGGGTTCAGACGGCATCGTCTATGAATTAGACAATCTGTTGTTTTCAGAGAATCAGTTACCTGGTTCGGATGCAACGATGGGAATATTGCATTTGGATGTTTCTAGAACCTCGAATGCCTCACAGGTTAAAATTGGCTCTTTGGCATTCAACAGGAATACATCTGGCGATAAATTGGTGGGTTTGTCTGTGAGTGGTGGTAACGGAACCGGTACTGAGAAATTTGGTGTTGATGCTGTGTATGCGGCTTCAAATGGTACTGTTGTCTATGACAATAGAGTGAACAGCCGTGTACCAACGTTGGAAATTGGCAAAGTAGGCGGATTGGCTGGATACAGTGAAGAAAAGGATTTCGTGGTTTCAGCAAAACATACTTTTGGTAAAGTGAAAATGAATGTTGTTGGTAACCCTAGGGTTGTGAAAATGGAAGATTCATTGGGTCGACCGGTGTTTAATAATGCCAATAGATTGGGAGATACGCTAGAGTTGAGTTATTTGGAAGGCAATCCAACGGTGATTACTTTGGCTAACGGGCAAAAATTCATGGTTCCTAAGTTAACGGCTGCGGAGTTGCCGAATCCTGTTTATAGGAAAATTGATACTACAATGACGGGTATAGGGATGTCTTTGGATTCCTTTATTGCCAAATTGCGAGATAGCCTTGAAATGCAAGACATCAAATGGAAGTCTTGGAATGAATATGGAATTTGGACGGGCGGAGCAGTTTATCAAGGCGATTACAAGCACCGATATACAATATTACCCTCGACCATTGAATTGAGTTCGGGTTTGTATGCGCAGTTCAAACCTTACAAGAGAACAGCATTTAGAGTTACCTATTACAACGCCAAAATTTCGATGCATTCTATTTTGGCGCCAGGTTTATTTTCTGGGATGGCAACGCCAAAACTTCCAACAACACTTTCGAAAGGGGGCTTTTTTGAGCCAACAAATATTTGGCGATTCAATTTCACCACAAATCTCAATGTACTTGATCTGGAAGCTTTGTTCTATTTGAATCGTGCGAGAAATATCAACTTTGGTGATGAAACGCGTTGGAAGATGCTGTCTATGTTTGGAGTTGGAAGCTCGGTGATTCATTATGTGCCCCAAAGGATGGTGGTAACGAATGTATATACCATGGTGCCACTCAGGTCTTTGGGTACTGAAGGACAGAATTTCTTGCCAGGGAAAAAGCCATATTCTACCATTACTGGCTCTTTGAATTTGTCTTACAACATGGTATTTCAAAAGAAGAGATGGGTATTCAAAGGTGAGATTAAAAAGGTATTTTCTTTTTCCGACTATTTGGATGATTGGGGAACAGGACAGTGGTATGGTGGAGACTTTGATAAATGGAAGGCGTCTATTCCTCAAGGTAATATAGACCCATTTAGCGGAGCAGATTTTGGAT
>CAIOSU010000021.1 GCA_903861055.1 uncultured bacterium | reverse complement strand
TTTTGGGAGCTGGTAGGCATTGCCCGTTACCAATTGTTGCCGGAGCTTACCGCCCAAATGACATTTGTGTATTACCAGAAGGGCCTGGATAGTACTGGGCAAAACTGGGGTGGCAATATTTTCGTATCCAATGTTGATGATAATAGGCAATTGACGGTGCAGCAAGAATTTGGCAATACCATAGCCCAAGGCATCAAGCAGAAAGTAGCTTTGCTCGATTTGTTGATTAGTTACCAAGCGTTTCACAACCTCTTTGTCGATCTCAATATTATGTATCGGGCCAGTAAAAGTGCGCTTGCCCGGTATAATGGCTCACAGGCTTATGTTGGGGTTGGTGTGCGCCTCAATATGGCATGGCGCGGCAATTATTTCTAGCTTAAATTTTTAATATTACCAACCGTTGCTATGCCTTTGATTAGAGGCAAAGCATTGCTGTATCTATGTTTTACACCGATTTACTGCTTAAATAGATACTATTATCCAGAACCTTTTCCAAAACTTTTTTCGATCGCAGCCGTAAAAACATATGGATACGAGCTCCCAAGGGGCTATAGCGTATAGCAATGGTGCTGATTGATTTTGTGATGAAAAGAGTTGTTTATGCGGTTTTGGAACAATATAAGGCTTAAGCCTGCCCTCACAGTTTTATTTTGGGTGTCATTGGGGCAAGTTGCCTCGGCACAAGAAAATACTAGCGAACTTTATTGGTATGTTGACGGCCATAAGCAAACTTGGGATTGGATGCCTGATAAGTTTGCCGTTCAAGTTTCTGCCGATGCGGAAAGCAAACCTCTTACTACCTCGTTTTTAACCAAAAAGGCACCAATTTCTTCAGCCACCGAGAAATTTTTTGAGTTTGAGTTTACGGCCGTTATGCCTGCAAGCAGCAAGCAAAACCATATAGACGAGATATTGAGCACGTACCATACCGACGAGGTTTTGCCGGTGCTTTACGCTAAAGGTACTTATGCACCTGTATATATCGACGACCAAGTTATGGTACGTTTCAAAAGCCAATCAGTAAGTATTGCCGAGGTAGCTGCATTTATGCAGAAGTACGACCTTACCCTTCAGAATAAAGAAGTTTGGACTTTGGCCCAAAGCGGCAAGCAAGTATTCATTTTTCGTATGAACAATAATACTTTGAATTATACAGCAGGCCACTTAGCCGCTAAATTGTTTGAGCAGGAAAAGTCAATGGTAGCATCGGCACAACCCAATAGATTGAATTTGGTGCAAGTTGATGGCGAAATGATTGACCCATCAAGTAACCCAGCGTTTTACAAATCGTGGCATTTAGATAACAACGGTCAGCAATTGTTTTGCAGTGCCAAATCGGGTACCAGCGATGCCGATGTGAAAGTAAAAGACACTTGGAACCTAGGCTACACTGGACAAGGCATTACTGTTGGGGTAATTGATATTGGCGGATTTGACTACAACCACCCTGGTTTGCAAGGACAATTGATGGATGGTTGGGATTGTATTAACAACCGAAGCTATAATGGCAGCAACTTTTTCTTTTCCGATGCCAACCAAGGCCACGGAATGGGGGTTACGGGTATAATTGTAGCCAATAGCGGCAATGGTGCTACCGGTGTAGCACCGGGCGCTAGGGTTGCCCCATTGCTTATCAGTGGCTCCGAAGCTTCAATAGTATTGGCGCTGCAAAAAGCTCTTGAATTGAACTTGGATATCGTAAACATGAGCTTTGCGATTGGTTATAGCGAAGCCGTGAAACAGCAAGTACAAAACTTGGTAAACTTGGGTCGTAAAAAATATGGTACTCCGTTGGGCACCATAATTATTGCTAGCCACGGCAACAATGGCGCCGATGATGCCATTAGCCCGCAATGGCCTGCTGCTTACGATGAAGTATTGAGCGTGGGTGCTTCTACGCCCGATGATAGGTTTAAAACCAACTCCGACCCTTGGAATGTAGGCAGCACTTGGGCTACCAACTATGGCGATTTGGTTGATTTGGCAGCACCGGGCGTGTGCATATATACAACTGATATTGCA
>CAIOSU010000020.1 GCA_903861055.1 uncultured bacterium | reverse complement strand
TGCCATTCTTGGTATTGCCATATTTGTTTAGGTTAATTAAGTAACTACACATATCCTTTTGCCTGAAGATTAAACAGTTCGGCATATTTGCCGTCCAGTTCTAGCAACTGCTCGTGGCTACCAAGCTCCTTCATTTCGCCGCCTTCTAGCAGCAATATTCTATCCGCCATGCGCACTGTAGAGAAACGGTGCGAAATGAGCACCGCAGTGCGACCCTCTATTAACTCAGCAAACCGAATAAATACCTCGTTCTCGGCCCTAGCATCAAGGGCGCTGGTAGGTTCATCTAAAATTAATAATTGGGCATTGCCCATATAAGCACGCGCCAAGGCTATTTTTTGCCACTCGCCACCCGACAGCTCCACTCCTTTGCTAAAGCGTTTGCCGAGCATCTGCCCGTACTTATCTGGAAACTTAGCGATAACGGCATCAGCGAGGCTCTTTTGGGCTGAGGTTTCAATACGCGGCGCATCGTTTCGGGCATCAATCCTACCCACTGCTATATTCTCCGATACGTTCATCTGGAATTTAACATAATCCTGAAAAATTACGCCAATTTCCTTGCGAAGTTCAGTCAAATCATACTCTCTAATGTCCATTCCATCTAGCAATATTCGGCCTTCTACGGGTTCGTAAAGGCGGGCCAAGAGTTTTACCAAGGTAGTTTTGCCAGCACCGTTCTCCCCTACCAAAGCCAGCTTTTCGCCTGCTTTTAGATGAAACGACAAATTGCGAATCGCCCAGCGCTCACTGTTGAGATATTTAAAGCCAACACCTTCAAAAGTAAACCCATGCTTCACAGGCTGCGGAAAAGGCAAACCCTTCTTATCAAACGGAACATTGGGCCTAATGGCCAGAAAATCGAACAAGTCTTGCAGATAAAGCGCCCCTTCAGCTATTTGAGAGAAACGGCTCATTACGCCCTGCAATATGTTCCGCATTTGATTGAACGAGCCGGCCAAAAATGTAAGGCTACCAATGGTGATAATGGCAGCAACAGCTTGCAAAACAATAAATACATATGCCCCGTAATAGGCTATCGTGCCCAAAAACGACAATGCGCTGCCCCAAGCAGCACGTTGTATAGTGAGCTTTTTGTTCGATTCGTAATAGCGGTCGGATAGGCGCTTGAAACGGTCGGCAATAAAATCAGAGAGGTCGAATATCTTGATTTCTTTCGCAGTTTCGTCGCTGGCGCCAATGTAGCGAAGGTAATCCAGTTCGCGCCGTTCGGGCGTCCAACTGCGTGAAAGGGAGTAAGAACGCTCATTAAAATAGCTCTCACCTATAAACGAAGGTATCACGGCCACTATCAATAGCAACAGCAACCAAGGACTAAATGCTACCAAACCACCAGCTAGAAACAGAATGGTAATCACATCTTGAAACTGCGACATTACCTGCGAGATTAACATTACCCTGCCCACGGTTTGCCTGCGGGCGCGCTCTAGTTTGTCGTAAAAAGTGGGGTCTTCAAATTGCCACAAGTCGAGAGTAGCAGCATGCTTAATGAGCTGCACCGAGCTGGCGTTTGAGAATTGGTCACCCAACAGACTATCGGCCAATATAATAGCACGACTTAGCAGCTCTGAAGCTACTACCAAAGCCATTTCGATGCCGATAAGCATATAGAGCGGTCTTAGGTCGTCGGTATTGTTATTGTTCACATGCCAAATAACCTTATCGATAATCAGCTTGCCCACATATAGCATAGACAAGGGCAAAGCAGCACGCGACAGCCGCAATATAATGCTGGCTAAGGTTAGCCCCTTGCTGGTTTGCCATACCATTTTAAAGAATGGAGGCAAGTTTTTAAGCGCTCTAAACTGATCTTTTACGGGTGGTTGGTCTTCGTTGCTCTTAACGGGCCTAAAGAAGGAATTAAATATGGACATAAGGTGTAAAGCAACTCAGCGCAAAAATGGTTTCAAATCAGGTAATTTAGTCAAGATTTAAATATTTTAGCTATCCTTAGGCTTGCCACCAACAGTCACCAAAAATTGAATAATTAACTCTTGGTCGTTTTTAGATAGCACCTCCTTTTTCTTGTTTATTTTGGCTGCCATACGCGGAACGGTTTTGCTCCAGCCCTCATTATCCTTCGAGGCCGGATTTTTATATCCATGGCAGTTATTGCAATGCGTTTCGTATAGCATTTGGCCTTGCTTAAGTGCTGCCAAATTAAGGTCGGGGTAAGTGGCAGCCACCCTATCTATATCACTTTGCGCTACAGGTGCTGATTTGTATGAGAAACAGCCAACTACGAGAAAAAGGCTGGCAAACAATATATAGGTTTTCATTAGCAGACATTTAGTTGATTAAAGAGCAACAACCACAACGCTAAAATGTTGACTTAGTCGTCATCTCCCTCAGGCATTACAGTTGCGGCATTAGCGCGTATTTCCTCATGCCTTATTTCTCCACCGCTAGTGCCAGCTTGTTGGGCAAAGAACAACACTACCAAACTAAATATCAAAACAGTAACAGCCAAGTAATTAGAAAACGATTTCTTTTTCCAATTGGCCCAAAGCCCTATTAAAGCAAACACACCTAATGCATACGAGAGGATTGCGAACGTTTCGGCAATTTCTTCATGCTCGTGCATGAGCGCCTCGCTAATGCCAGCATAATTTTCAACTACCTCTTCAGCGCCATCGCCCGTTAAAGTTGCCGGAAGTGCAGCTATTGAGCCTGCAACAAAAATGGCAAGTGCCACTCGCTTTATCACTGCCGACTTGAACAAAAAGCCCCCTATTAATACT
>CAIOSU010000019.1 GCA_903861055.1 uncultured bacterium | reverse complement strand
GCACCAATACTCACTTCCTGGACGACAAAATTATGCTTCGCAGTCCATAGCTTGCCTCGTTTCAAACGAGGGTCGATGGTTCATGGTCCAAGGCCACGAATTACCCTACTTATCAACATCGCTTAATATCTCTAGAATTAGTTAGCACATTATTGTACTTACATTTGTCCCTACCATGGGTAATTTCCATGGACCATCGACTATGGACCATCGACCAACCTACACTATTATAGCCTCAACCAACCGCCCCGGTAGCAACACGCTTAAGGTGGCCAAGCAATACCAAATACTGATGCGCGAAGCGGGCATTGAGGCCAAGCTATTGTCGTTGGAAGTGCTGAACGGGGTACCGATAATTGACGTGGACATGTACGACGAGCAGCACCCCGTGCTGAAACAGATACAAGAAGAATACCTAAGCGCCGACAAACTGGTGATGATAGTGCCAGAGTACAATGGCAGCGCGGCGGGTATTACCAAACTGTTTATTGACGCCACCGACGTGAAGAATTACTGGAACCACAAAAAGATATGCCTGGTGGGCGTGGCCGATGGCCGTGGCGGCAACCTACGCGGCCTAGAGCACCTGAGCGGCTTAATGCTGCACATGAAAATGAACGTGTTCCATTTGCGCCAACCGCTGGCACAAATCAATAAGGAGTTGGATGAAAATGGTAGGTTTGTAAACGAGGGCACCATTAATATGCTACGCGCCCTAATTGAAGCCTACAAAGCGTTTTAAACTATGACCAAATCTATATTTAACCACAACTATACCTCCATCGTACTTCGTACCTCGTACTTCGTACATTGCCTAATCGTGGCGCTAATTATAGCCTTGATAACCAGTTGCGGCGGCGGAAACTCATCAACGACCAACAACACTTTTAAGTTTAACATGACCAGTGGGGTAACCTCTCTGGACCCAGCCTTTGCCCGCGACCAAAGTAACATTTGGATGGTGAATGCCATGTTCAACGGGCTGTTGCAGTTTGACGAACTATTGAACCTACAGCCGTGCCTAGCCAAAAGCTGGACAATCAGCGAAGACGCACTTACCTACACCTTCGCGCTCCGCACCGATGTGTACTTTCACGATGATGAAGCATTTGACGGCAACAAACGAAAGCTAACCGCGGCAGATGTTGCCTATACCTTTAACCGATTGATTGACCCAACTACGGCATCGCCGGGCGCGTGGATATTCAATGGCCGGGTAGCGGAGACCAACCCTTTTGAAGCACCAAACGACAGCACCTTTGTATTGCGCCTAAAAGAGCCCTTTGGCCCAATGCTGAGCTTGCTGACCTTGCAATATACTTACATTGTGCCCAAAGAGGCTGCTGAGAAATACGGTAAAGAGTTCCGCCTGCACCCTGTGGGCACCGGGCCATTTATGCTTAAAATGTGGGCAGAGGGCAACCAATTGGTTATGCAAAAGAACCCTGACTATTTTGAGCGGGAAGGCGACCAGCAACTACCCTATTTGGACAATTTGCAGGTGTATTTTATCCAAAACAAATACTCAGAGTATTTGGAGTTTAACCAAGGAGGCTTGGACTTTATAAGCAGTGTTGATGCCACCACCGTAAACGAACTATTAGCTGCCGATGGCGGCCTAAAGCCTGAGCACAACGGCAAAATGACCTTATATAAAATACCGTACCTTAATAGTGAGTACTTGGGCTTTCTGTTGGATGAAGCTAGCCCCGATGCCAATAAGGCACTGCTGAACAAGAAGGTACGCCAAGCCATAAACTACGGTTTCAACCGGAAGGAGATGCTGCAATATCTGCGCAACAACGTGGGCCGCCCAGCCAATGCTGGCTTTGTGCCGTATGGCTTGCCTTCGTTTGACGAAAAAGCCACCCCCGGCTACAACTACGATGTGGCAAAAGCGAAGCAGCTGCTAGCCGAAGCGGGCTACCCAGGCGGCAAAGGCCTGCCTGCCATTAAGCTGCTCACCAACCCCACCTATAAAGACATTGCCGAATATGTACAAAAACAACTGGCCGAAATAGGTATTGCAATAGATGTGGAGATAATGCAGCCATCGTTGTTGCGTGACCAAATGCTGAAAGGCAAAGCCACCTTTTTCCGCGGCTCGTGGATAGCAGACTATCCAGATGCGGAGAGCTTTCTCTCGGTATTTTATGGCAATGTGCCTGCCCCGCCCAACTACACCCGTTTCCGAAATGCTGAGTTTGATAGCTTGTACACCCTTTCGCTAAAAGAAACCGACCAAACAAAACGCTTTGCGCTATACCAAGCCATGGACCGCATTGTAATTGAGGAAGCGCCTATTGTGCCGCTATACTATGACGAGGTACTGCGGTTTGTGCGCACTGGCGTAACGGGCCTAGAACCTAATGCCATGAACTTGTTGGACTTGAAAAGGGTTAAGGTTAAATAGTCCACGGTCCATAGTCGATGGTCCATGGATAAATTTCAACCGAGTAACATTCGGAAATTCTAAAATTCTGTAAATTCGGATTCAGAAGAGGCAACCACCCCATGAGCTTAACAATTCTCCACGAACAACCCGACCATAAAGGGTCTTTTTACATAGAGCAAAATGGCAAGCGCGTTGCCGAAATGACCTATGTAATGGCAGGCGAAAAGAACATGATTAATGACCATACCGAGGTATCGGACAGTCTGCGTGGGCAAGGTGCCGGTGCACAGATATTGGCTGTATTAGTGGCTTATGCGCGGAAAGAAGGTATCAAGGTTCGCCCTTTGTGCCCGTTTGCCAAATCGGTGTTTGACAAGACACCAGAGTATGCAGATGTGCTGTAATTACCCCTTCCTAAACGCCCCCAAGTAATCATCCAACTCCACCTGCAGCACGTTATTGAATAGGTTGGTAGCTACCATGATACCCGCAAAACCAATCAAGTTTACCACAAAAGCTTCGCCATATTTATCCTTAAATGGCACTATCATTTCAGCGGGTACTTGGTTGAAATTGGTGGCAATTTGTTGGCCCAATGATACCAGTGCTTGTTGCTCCTCGGTTAGCACCAGTTCATCAGGGTTTTCGCCCCACTCCATTAATATCTTCCGGAAGAAGGTTGAGCATATCAGGCAATCGGTTTCGTTGCTAATGGCATGGGCAAAAAGTATCACCGACCGCTCCCCTATTACTTTAGCAACTTCATCTTTCAAAGGATACCAGCTCATGTAGCTGCCCAAAGTAACTGGGCTGTGCGCCATGGTGCGTTTCATGTTGGTCATGCGGCCGTGGGTGGCCACTTGCTCGTCCCACAACACTTTGGCGGCAGCTGGTGCCTTGTCATATGATGATTGCGAAATCATGCTTCCGTTTTTTGGTTTAGGTGTTTGATGGTCTCCAGGTACCAGCAAGCATGCACATGGTTCAATGCCCTAGGGTCGACCACCACCGATTTATCTTCAATTTCCTGATAGATGCGCCCCGATAGCCATTGCTGGCGATTGGCATCAATCTGGTTTTCGGGTATCAATAGTTTCTTCAACCCTTGCCTTATCGGTTTTGGGGTGATAGCCTTTATCTTGGTCAATAAGTTATCCGTTTCAAACAGGCCATCCACCTTATTCATATTCTGCTCAATGCCAAATGGCTCAAACAAATAGCCATTCAAAAACTGCTTATATAGCGTCCTATC
>CAIOSU010000018.1 GCA_903861055.1 uncultured bacterium | reverse complement strand
TTGCACCCGCAATGGATCTCGACATGTGGAAACATCCAGCGACTCAAAAAAATATTCATTCCCTGCTTAGTTATGGTAAACGAATTGGGTATGGATAATGGGGCCATTGCTAAATTATTTGACGGAAACGACTTGTACATACTCAAGCAAGTCAATTTACCGAATCAGTTTCCTATTGAAGGAACCAATAGCAACAAGGTGGCCATTGTTTATAGCAGTTTAACGCCGCTGGCCAACGATGACCGCGACCAGCTATTTAAAATATTGGGTGCCCTGAAACTGGACCCGACTGCCGTAGGGCTGGTAAATTTAACGGATGTGACCGCACCTGCGTTTACCAACTTAGCTAAACAGCTAAATTGCACCTATATGCTTGTGTTTGGCGCTACACCTGCCGATATGGGCATGCTAGTGGCTGCCAAACGGTATGTTGAACTGCCCATGCAAGGTGTGCGCATTTTGTTTTCGGATAGCTTAGAAACCCTGCGTGCCGACCCAAAGCGCAAGCGTTATTTATGGGATTGTCTGCAAGTAATGTTTGGGTTAAAGTAATAGGGAAGGCAAAAGATGCCTTTCCACAAGTTTTTTTTCGATTGTGGAAAATTTACTGGTATACCCATTCAATTAATTGATAATCAATTTATTGAGCGCAATATTATCTCTGACCTCACCGTTATCCGCTAACTAAAAAATACTATCTTGCTACCCCATCCGCTATAATTAACACGAAGGACTATGAAATTTGTTACCTAGCATTGTTATATTTGGCGTTTGGTACTCTAAAATTAGTAATCAAGTAACTCAAAACAGAAAAAAACTTCGTTTCAAAACCCAGTAAGTATGAAAGATCAACTTTTGTCCCAGAAGAAAAAAAGTCCAATTCAATCATGGTTTGCGCTTATCGTTATTCCATTGGTTATTGTCATTAGCTATGTAGTGTTCTACACTATATTTGGTGCCGGCACCAACTTCGAAGAAGGGGATAATGCCAATCACCCACTACCAGGCAACTATCTTGGTATCATCTACAAAGGTGGCGTTATCGTACCTATTCTTATGTCACTAGTGGTTTTGGTAGTTATTTTCGCTATCGAGCGCTTTATTACAATTGCTGCTGCTAGCGGAAAAGGTAGCTCTGACGATTTCTTGGCAAAAATTCGCTCTTTGTTGATGAGCAACAATGTTGACCAAGCCATTGCTGAGTGCGACAAACAAAAAGGTTCTTTGGGCAATGTAGTTAAAGCTGGCCTGTACAAATACAAAGCAGTACAAACCGAAGCTACTGGTGATAAAGATCAAAAGGTTCTAGCTATCCAAAAAGACCTTGAAGAAGCTACCGAATTGGAATTGCCTTCTTTGGAGAATAACTTGGTTATCATCGCTACTATCGCTTCTGTAGCTACACTTGTAGGTCTATTGGGAACCGTAGTAGGTATGATCAAGGCGTTTGCGGCTCTTGCACAAGCAGGTGCTCCAGATTCAGTAGGTTTGGCAAACGGTATCTCTGAGGCTTTGATTAACACTGCCCTAGGTATCTTCGCTTCTGCACTAGCCATTATAGCCTACAACTACTTTACTACTAAAATCGACAAGCTTACTTATAGCATTGATGAGGCTGGTTTCACTATCATCCGCACCTACTCTTCTACCGAGAAGAAGTAATAAGTGAGTTTTATCGTACAAAACAGCAATAGTTATGGCTAAGGCAAAAATACCGAGGAAAAGTACGTCAGTTGACATGACCGCTATGTGCGACGTAGCGTTCCTGTTGCTTACGTTCTTCATCCTCACTACCAAGTTTAAACCCGACGAAGCAGTGGTGGTTGATACCCCTTCTTCTATTTCGGAACTCAAAATACCGGAAACCAACGTCCTTCAAATTATGATTGACAAGGAGGGTAGAGTGTTTTTTGGCATTGATGGACAAGAGACCCGTGTACAGATGCTAGAGCGTATCGGTAGCAAACGTAACATTACGTTTACTGATGTAGAGAAAGCCCAATTTTCTTTGGTATCCAACGTGGGCATTCCTATTGGTCAATTAAAGCCTTACTTGGCTATGTCAGGCTCAGAGAGAGGCAAGGTTGAGCAACCAGGCGTTCCTATCGACTCATTAAACAATGAGTTGGGCGATTGGATTTTGGCTGCACGTCAATCGAATCCAAAATTCAAGATTGCCATTAAAGGCGACCAAGAAACGGAATACCCAGTAGTAAAGCGCGTGTTCGACATCATTCAGGACAAAAACGTGAACGATTTTAACTTCGTTACTGACCTAGAAGCCGACCCGTTTAAATAACCTGTTACCTAATTTTGTTAATACAGTAAAACAACATACCCATGGCAGAAATTAATACCGGTGGGGGTGGTGGTAAAGGAGGGAAAACCAGGTCAAAGAAAATGTCAACCAGAATAGATCTTACCCCAATGGTAGATCTT
>CAIOSU010000017.1 GCA_903861055.1 uncultured bacterium | reverse complement strand
TTTTGATAATCCTATTTTCGATGTGCGTGGCGGTGTGCTTCGGGCAGCTAAAGCATGATGCAAACTGGTGCTTTGGCGAGGGTGCTGGCATGCACTTTAATGAAGATAGTACGGTTGATATTTTCCATTGTGAAACTTCCAACTTAGAGGCGAATGCTAGTTTTTCCTCTGTTGAAGGTGATTTGCTTTTTTATGCTGCACTAAATAATTTCTCTAGGCTTACAAAAGATATCTTAACATCAAATGGCATACCAGTAGGAAATGGTATTGAAATAAATATGGTAAACACCATAACAAGTGGAGGTGTTTTTATCCCTAATTCATTCGATTCAGTTATTAATTTTTATTACCTAGGACAAAATTTTGACACCCTAACTAATACAAATAGGTATGATTTAATGGTTGCTATAATTTCCAAGATTGGGAACAGCTATGAAGTTTCATCTAAGAATAAGGTTATTGTAACTGGCCATTTACAAGAAAAAATAGCAGCTACTAAAGCAGTCGAGAGCGATTGTTGGTGGATATTGACCCATCTTCGAGAGGTAAGTTGTGACAATACTTTTATTACCCTAAAAGTTTGTAATGGACTAGTAATTGATAGTTTTCATCAGAATGTTGGCACACTTTTATGCAACGGCTCAAATTTTTACGGAGAGCTAACTTTTTCCGATGATGGGACTATACTCGTTAACCCCTTAGGGGAATTGGGAATTGTTGAGGTTTATAATTTTGATAGATGTAACGGAAATATTACACTAGCAAATCAAATATCAGGATTTAGTGGCCTGCCTTATATTTATGGCATAGAAATATACGATAAATACATATACATATCTGAATTTGGAAATGCTTCAGATTCATCTTTTATATACCAATATAACTTAAGTAACTCTTCACTTAATTTGATTCACGCGTTCGACAGCCTAAAAAATGCGGTGACTCAATTAGAGCGAGGCCCAAATGATAAAATTTACATCTCCCATACTGGATTATCATCAAATTTTGGCCTTGCCAACAACTCTACGCAGTGCCTGAGTATCATCCATAATCCCGGCCAGCCAGGCATGGCCTGTAACTTTGAGCCTTTTGGATTCTGCTTTCCTGATAGCATAAAGATGAACTCTGGCCTGCCCAACTTCCCCAACTACAACCTAAGCCCAGAGGGCGTGTTCCTTGCCACAGCTGGCAAAGATACCACGCTGTGCAGCAAAACCAATAATACTGGCGTAACCATAGGTGCACCACCCGTGCCCAATATCATCTATACTTGGCAGCCAGCCACTGGCCTAAGCGCCACCAATATTGCCCAACCCGTAGCTAACCCAAGCCAAAGCACTTGGTATTACCTCACTGCCACCGATACCACCGCCACCACCTGCGCAGTGAACACGGATAGTGTATTTGTAAAAGTTGAGACCTGCACAGGCATTACCGAAACCCCAACCCAGCAAGCCAAACTCTACCCCAACCCCACCAATGGGTTGCTTACTGTTGAAGTGCCACAAGGTACGGGCGGTTATACTTTCCGTTTGTTCAATCTTTTGGGCCAGCAGGTGCTAGAATACCCCCTCGAGCACGACAAAACCACCTTCCCCCTCGATTTTGCCAAAGGCATCTACCTCTACCAAATCACCGCCCACACAGGGCAGGTGCAGAATGGGAAGTTGGTGGTGGAGTGATTTTTTTAAGTACGATTTACGAAGTACGAGGTACGATTGAAAAAGATTGGAGAACAGTGTGTTAAGCTGGACTAAGTTGAATGGGCACGATTGGAAAATGGCGTGTCATCCTGAGCCTGTCGAAGGGTGTGCGCGATTGCTAACCCGCCGTAGCTTTTTCAGCGGAGGTGGGCATTGTGGAGCGGGGGATAGGTTGGAAGTTTTGTTGTTATTTACTGCGCAAGGGGATTGTTGCAGCCCACATAAGTCCAGCTCGCCCCAACAACCCACGCGCGCCCCCTTCGTCTCGTTTCAAACGAGACAGGATGACACGCCCTACTTAACGGAGCTACCCCCTCCTAACCTCCCCCTGAAAAATGGGGAGGAACTACCGCAATTTGTTTTTACTTCAACGCCTTCATGATCAAATTATCAACCAAGGCGTATAAGGCTTTGGGTTTTAGTTTGCGCCATTGCACATCGCTTAGTAGCTCATTGAAGTTGATGTAATGGTGCAGGCGGGCTTGGCGCATGTCGGCCTCTACGTGCTTTGGGAAATTAAGTGCTGCAATCCATCCACCTTCATCGGCAATGTCATCGTACCACTCTACGTAGAAGCAATCATCCGATGTATGATAGATCAGCACGTTCTCGCCGATGAGTATAAAAATGTGGATGCCTTGCTTTA
>CAIOSU010000016.1 GCA_903861055.1 uncultured bacterium | reverse complement strand
TGTATGCCATACTCGCTGCACGTTGGGTTGTAGCGGCAGCTGCGCGGCACCCATGGCGAAAGGATGTATTTATATCCTTTGATGAGGATGATAAACGGAAAACTAAGTATTTGCTTGATGCTGGGCATGTTGTTTGGCTAACTTTTCTAGTCCGCGGGCAAGGGCAGCATCAATTTTAACGAACTCCATATCGGGCTGGCCGTTGTAGAGTACCATTAACGTAATGTGCTTTTGCTGTGCGGCCAGATATTCATATAGCAAACCATTTCGGCGGCGAAAAGATTCCTTGATGCGACGCTTAATAAGGTTGCGGCCATTGGCAAATCGAACTTTGCGTTTCGGCACCGCTATACAGGTTTGTACTGGCGAGGGTTGGCTGGCATCGGCTGGCAGCCATATAAACTTGAAAGGGTACTCCGAAACGGAAGTACCCTTCTCAAATAGTTTTTCAATTGCTTTGCTGCTTTTTAGCCGCTCAACCTTCTTAAAACTTTGCTTACCATATGGTGCAAGTGCAGTCATAGCCAGTAAGGGTTTAAAAGAAAACAGGCAGGCTAAAAGTACCTTATTTCAGGTTCTTAACGTCAGAAACGGTTAGTTTCTTACGGCCCCTTGCGCGACGCTTTGCAATAATAGCACGGCCACCTTTCGTTGCCATTCTTTCACGGAAACCGTGTTTATTTCTTCTTTTCCTCTCTGAGGGTTGGAATGTCCGTTTCATCTTATCTAATATTCAGTAATATGCTAAAAGGGCTACAAAGATATGCCTTTATTTATAGTGAAGCAACTTTTTTGCACATCGTGTTAAAAAAGGGTGGATAGTTACCACCCATTGAATGCGAAGATACTTGATATTACTTGGTTTATTGCCACAACAAGGACATTATCAACGATTGTATTTAGCATGGTTAATGACGTTTTAAATGGGTCGTAAAATGACTTTAACTTAAAACTTGAATTAGTTCACTCTAGGTAATCGAGCGGCTATCTTGTAGCATATTTCACCCCTCCAACACACTTTATATAATAGAATATATTTCGCTTTCAAGGCTAAAAAGTGTTATTGTCGCACGTTTGGTTATCTTTAAAGCTATCACCAACTACCTGCTAACTGCCTATGTTTTTCTACTTCCTCGTTGCCGTAGTAGCGGCATTAATCATCGTTTTAGTATCCTTTTATTTAGCCGTTTTTGTGATTGGCAAAAAGCGCAAGCGCCATACCTTTGATGAGGAATATGAAAAGGAGCGTGCCAAAAACTACCCTCCGCCGTACCCTAATGGTTGGTTTAGCCTCGGTAGCAGTAGTATGGTAAAGGCTGGACAAGTGATAGAAGTGGCTGCTTTGGGCCAAAAGTTTGCCGTATTTAGGGGCGAAGATGGCAAAGTAGGCGTACTTGATGTATACTGCCCGCACCTTAACGCTAACCTAGCCAACGGCTGCGTAAAGGGTAACAACGTGGTGTGCCCCTTCCATGCTTGGGAGTTTGATAAAGACGGTAAATGTGCCCATATACCGTATACCGATACTATACCCCGCAAAGCCCAA
This sequence comes from uncultured bacterium, assembly GCA_903861055.1. Taxonomy (GTDB): domain Bacteria; phylum Bacteroidota; class Bacteroidia; order Chitinophagales; family CAIOSU01; genus CAIOSU01. Next base: position 1,339 of record CAIOSU010000016.1, on the reverse strand, counting down.
ACGAAAGCCTACCATGTGCAAGAAAACTGGGGCCTAATTATGCTTTGGCACCATAGCGACGGCATAGCACCTACTTGGAGCACCGAGGGCTGCTTGAAAGAGGTGGAAGAGTACAAGTACCACAGCATGACTAGCGATGTCCTTCGCATACACTTGCAAGACTTTGCTGAAAACGGCGCTGACTATGCACACTTTGCTTTTGTGCACGACATACTTACCATTCCTTTTGCCAACAAGTTTGTGTATGTAAAGCATACTCTAAATATTGAGTTTGGCGAAGGCGAAAAGGGCCACGAAGCTTATTTCTCAGACCAGGCCGATTTGGTGTTTAGAAAAAACGACCAACTAGTCCCGCAGGCTGGTGGCTTTGCAACAGTTACGTTCTTTGGCCCCGGCTTTTTGGTGTTTAAGTTTAAGACAAGAGTTGCCAATGTGCTATTGGTAAAAACCTTTACCCCGCTGGGCGAACTGAAGGTGCGTATGGACGACTACGTTTATGCCCCAAAAGGCACGCCGGGCCTTATGATTAAGTATATTTTGGGTGAAGCGTCGGCGCAGTTTCATGATGATATTGCTATTTGGGAGAAGAAAAACTTTGCTACCAAACCGCTATTGGTAAAAGGCGATGGGCCGATAATGAAAATGCGCGCCTGGTATAGCCAGTTTTACACCGAAAATAGCTACCTACAGCGCGGCACAGCAGCACCTGCAAAGCCCATAATGGCCGAGGAAGAAGAGTTGGTGGAGGTAGAGTAAACAACTATAAATAAACGAAAAACGCCGTCTTGTTTGAAACGAGACGGCGTTTTTTATTTAATGAGACAAGGGCTATTAACCGTTCATCGAGATGATAAATTCCTCGTTGGTTCGGGTGCCTTTCATGTTTTGCAATAGGAAGTTCATGGCCTCTTCTGGGTTCATATCGGCAAGGTGTTTGCGTAGTATCCACATGCGTTGTAGCGTCTCACGGTCAAGCAACAAGTCTTCTCGGCGGGTGCTGCTGCTCGTAAGGTCGATAGCAGGGTAAATGCGGCGATTTGATAGTTTCCTATCCAACTGAAGCTCCATGTTACCGGTACCTTTAAATTCTTCAAAGATAACCTCGTCCATTTTAGAGCCGGTATCAATCAAGGCAGTTGCCAAGATGGTAAGGGAGCCGCCGTTCTCAATTTTACGGGCAGCACCAAAGAACTGCTTAGGCTTGTGCAAGGCGTTGGCCTCTACACCACCCGATAGTACCTTGCCACTGGCAGGTGCTACGGTGTTATAGGCACGAGCTAGGCGGGTTATAGAGTCTAGCAGGATAACCACATCGTGGCCACACTCAACTAGGCGCTTG
>CAIOSU010000015.1 GCA_903861055.1 uncultured bacterium | reverse complement strand
TTAATAAATCGGTTGCCAATATGCCGACGATAGTAGCCGCAAAAGGCACAAGCTGCTCCCCGCCCAATTGGTACATCTGTTTAAAGAGAGCCGGTTTAGCCAACTTATAGCCCACCATAATCAAAATAGCCGCTAAACTCGCAAGCGGAATTTTATTCAGCAAACCGGCAATGGTAATAGCGCTAAGTAATAACCATACCCCATGAAGTATTGCGGATAGTTTAGTTTTACCGCCAAATGAAATGTTTGCCGAACTGCGAACAATAACCTGAGTGACCGGTAAACCGCCAATCAGGCCTGAGACAATATTGCCCAGTCCTTGCGCCTTCAATTCCCTGTTAGTGGGTGTAACCCTTTTATATGGGTCAAGTTTGTCAGTTGCCTCTACGCATAACAGCGTTTCCAAACTGGCAACAATCGCCATTACAAAAGCTGTTTTCCAAACTTCAATATTTGATATTGCAGAAAACTCGGGGAAGGTAAACTGTCCGAAAAATCCGGCTAGATTTTCAGGAACAGGAATTTTAACCACTTGGTCGGCAGCTAAACTAAAATTCAATAACCCATGCTGGTAAATGGTGTTCATTGCCATACCAAAAATAACCACCACAATAGGCCCTTGTATCAGTTGAAACAGCTTGTGTTTATTGGTTAATACCGTATCCCATACGATAAGAATCGCAAGTGATATGACTGCAATCAATACGGCGCCTGGTGTAAAGGCATTAACAGCGCTTGCAATGGCTGAAAGGGTATTCTCTCCGTCAGTTTGAAAGAATGAAAGCTCGCCTTCAACGTCTTTATCGCAGCCTAAGGCATGAGGTATCTGTTTTAAGATAATCAAAAGCCCAATACCGGTAAGCATTCCTTTTATGACAGAAGAAGGAAAAAAATAGGCGATAAAACCTGCCTTGGCAAAGCCCAGAACAAGCTGGATAACTCCAGCCAGAACAACGGCTAATAAAAAGGCAGGCCAGGAACCCAGCGTGGTAATAGCGGATAATACAATGACGGCCAAGCCGGCGGCAGGACCGCTAACTCCCAGCGGTGAACCGCTAGCGATACCCACCACGATACCGCCGACTATGCCTGCTATAATCCCGGCGAACAAGGGCGCTCCGGATGCCAACGCAATCCCAAGGCATAAAGGAACCGCTACAAAAAACACCACAATACTTGCAGACAAGTCGTTTTTTAGTTCTTGAAACATATTTTTCACTTCCATCATCGAAGCCTTTTAGAATAATGGTGAAAATAGCAAGGAGAACGAATCATTCATTTTTGAGCGAAGTTTTATGGGCCGCTCTGCTGACAGTGGAATAATGCACTCCAAAAGCATTGGCAATTTGCTGCATCGTATAGTCACCAGTTTCATATGCCTTCTTCATGCTTTCTTTAGAATTTGGGAATGCTTCAACATAATAATCGAGCGGCTTCCCCAAAGGTCTGTACTGGGCTTTGGGTATCTCTTTTAACTTATTAGGTTCCACTTTGATTAGACTTTGCATTTTGTCGACAAAATCTTGACTACCCAGAAAAATCTGGTTATGGAGTTTATCCCAAACGGGCGGCAAGCCAATACCTGCGCGGACAAAATTCTGATAATGAACACGAGCACGCTCTTTATCCGAACCAAATTGACTCAATAGCCAATTGACTGTCAAACATTTCAACGGTGCCGCTTGATTCATCATCGCTCGATAATTGCTCCAGGGCCAATCGGCAACATCGTTAACCATGCGTGCTCTCACCGGGTTCAAGACCACATAGCGGGACAGCTCGAGCAAGTAGCAGTCCTTTTCCACTAGAATGGCTTTATAACGACCTTGAAACACATGCCCGACTCGCTGATGTCGTCGATTGAAATCTTGAGTGTAGACGCC
>CAIOSU010000014.1 GCA_903861055.1 uncultured bacterium | reverse complement strand
CAGAAGGACAAAAAATTTGGCTTAACTACTTAAAACCCTATATCGATGATTATTTTGTTGATAATTATGGAACTGTAGTTGGCGTAATAAATCCTGAGGCAGCATTTAAAGTGGTAATTGAAGCCCATGCCGATGAAATTTCTTGGTTTGTGAGTTACATTTCTGAAGACGGCTTTATTTATGTAAAAAGAAATGGTGGTAGCGATCATCAAATTGCCCCCTCTAAGCGTGTAAACATCCACACTAAAAATGGCCAAGTAAAAGCAGTGTTTGGTTGGCCAGCAATTCATACCCGTGAAGCAGGAAAGGAGGAAGCTCCAAGCATGAAAAACATATGCTTAGATTGTGGTGCCCGCAACAAAAAGGAAGTAACGGAAATGGGCATTCACCCGGGTTGTGTTATTACTTACGAGGACGAGTTTATTAAGCTAAATAACAGATATTATGTAGGCCGTGCTTTGGACAACCGAGTAGGCGGCTTTATGATTGCACAAGTAGCGCGCTTGCTTAAAGAGAACAAAATAAAATTGCCTTTTGGGTTATACATAGTAAATGCCGTGCAAGAGGAAGTTGGCCTTCGCGGTGCCGAAATGATTGCTGCCCGAATAAAACCCAATGTAGCTATTGTTACAGATGTATGCCACGATACTACAACACCCGGCATCAACAAAATTGTAGAAGGCGACTATGCCTGCGGTCGAGGCCCCGTGGTTACTTTTGGCCCAGCAGTGCACAATAAACTATTGCAACTAATAAGGGATACTGCCGAAAAGCAAGAAATAGCCCTGCAATTAGATGCAGCCAGCCGCGCCACTGGCACCGATACCGATGCATTTGCCTATTCTAATGAAGGTGTACCCTCGGCCCTAATTTCATTGGCGTTGCGTTACATGCATACCACCGTTGAATCGGTTGACATTAAGGACGTGGAGCAAGTAATTCAATTAATTTACGCCACATTGCAAGAGCTTCATCCAAAATTCAACTTCAAGTACCTTGATTGATTTTGGTTAATCAGTTAATTTGTTGACCAGACTTAACGGTATCGTTTTTGGGTGGTGTTGAATAGCGTTATTTGCAAAGCCTGTTTATTACCATTTATCCAACCTGTTAGCGGATCAACGAAAACACCATGAAATTCATCGTTAACAGTAACATTTGGATAAGCTTTGGAGCTATAGCGCTTCTTTTTGCTACCGATGTTCTGGCCAACGAAGGCATTTCTTCCCTCAATTTATATAGCATCGTGTTTTTTAGCACCTTGCTCACGTACAATTGGCAGCGGATGCTATCCGTTAAAAAACGCCAGCAACATGCCATTTCGCAACTAAGCCAATGGGTGGGCCACAATTTTTTTTCGGTCACTTTGGCTAGTGTAGTGGCTTTGGCTATCTGTACCTACAACTTCTTCCAACTGGCAGAAAAGCAACAAGCGGCATTGATTACCCTGGGGTTAGTTTCGGTAATATATGCCTTACCACTATTACCAAGTCCTCGCGGATTTATACGACTAAGAGACTTTGGCTTTGCCAAACCAGTTGTGCTGGGCATTACTTGGGGCATTACTACTACCCTACTCCCATTGTTAGCCATTCCGCGCGATTACCAAGTCGCTTTGTATGGATGTAATAATGATTGGCTAATAGTGGCCCGGTGCCTAACCATGATAGGCATTTGCATACCTTTTGACATAAAGGATATGAACTTTGACCGCGCCACCATGGCTTATCCTACACTTCCCGTAAAACTAGGCATTAAACGTACTTTGGCACTATCCTATCTGTTTTTATTGGCAGGCTTTGTTGCTATAACCCTGTGGTGGGCGCAAACCGATTGGGCGTGGCCTGTATTATTGGGCATAATAATTAGCTTAGGTTTTGAAATTGGCTTGATATACCGCACAAAAGAAACCAGCAACGAGTGGCATTACGCTTTCAAGCTTGATGGTTTATTAATTTTGCATACAATTATAGTTGCTGGCGGTGCATTGCTATGGGGCTGGTGTAATGGCTCAATTAATAATTTTTAGCACCCGGGCTACTATGCGCCTGTCACTATTTGTCATTTCCCTTTCAATGCCGTAATTTTAGTCGCCATTTGGCCATAAATACAAAACTTGGATACACAATGAATTTACACGAATATCAAGGCAAGTCCATCCTAAAATCGTATGGAGTTAAAATTCAAGAAGGTATAGCCGTGGATACTGTTGAGGCAGCAGTGGAAGCCGCAAAAACTCTACAAGAACAAACCGGAACCGGATGGTGGGTGGTAAAAGCCCAAATACATGCCGGCGGACGTGGTAAAGGCGGTGGTGTGAAACTGGCCAAAAACCTTGACGACTTGCGCGAAAAAGCTGGTGCTATATTGGGCATGCAGCTTATAACCCCACAAACGGGTCCCGAAGGCAAAAAAGTGAATAAGATATTAGTGGCCCAAGATGTATACTACCCGGGTGCTAGCGAGGTAAAGGAATTCTACATGAGTGTGCTACTTGACCGCGCAAGCAGTCGCAATGTTATAATATACTCAACCGAAGGTGGAATGGACATTGAGGAGGTAAGTGAGCACCACCCAGAAAAAATACACAAAGAGTTTATCGATCCTAAAGTTGGACTGCAAGCTTTTCAAGCACGCAAAATAGCCTTCAACCTTGGCTTGAGCGGTAACGCTTTGAAAGAAATGGTAAAATTTATCCCCGCTTTGTACACCGCCTATGTAGAGTCAGATGCGGCCATGTTCGAAATCAATCCCCTTTTTAAGACCTCTGACGATCAAATTTTGGCCGTTGATGCGAAGGTTACGTTAGATGAGAACGCCCTTTATCGCCACGCCGATTATGCAGAAATGCGCGACGTGACCGAGGAAGACCCTACGGAGGTAGAAGCTGGCAAATTCAACCTAAATTTCGTAAAACTTGATGGAAACGTAGGTTGCATGGTAAACGGCGCAGGACTGGCAATGGCTACTATGGACATTATTAAACTTGCTGGCGGTGCGCCTGCCAACTTTCTTGATGTGGGCGGCACAGCAAATGCACGCACTGTTGAGGCCGGATTCCGAATTATCCTTACGGACCCTAACGTGAAAGCCATTTTGGTAAATATTTTTGGCGGTATTGTTCGTTGCGACCGTGTAGCACAAGGTATTGTAGATGCCTACAACAACATAGGCAATATTAATGTACCGATTATTGTACGTTTGCAAGGTACCAATGCTGTTGAAGCTAAACAGCTAATTGACGAGTCTGGTTTGAAAGTAATTTCAGCCATTTTGTTAAAAGAGGCTGCGGAGAAAGTTGCCGAAGTATTAAATAAATATTTTATTATTTTAATATACAGATTATCACAGCGTCCGAAATTTCGGACGCTTTTTTTTTGATAAAAACATAGATTTATTCATAAAATTAATTTTAATTTGATGTAGATAGCCTTT
>CAIOSU010000013.1 GCA_903861055.1 uncultured bacterium | reverse complement strand
ATGGGGTATTCCATACCATCACGGGCATCGGCTACGACCATTTTTGGGTAGCCATACATGCCAAAATCGTTTGAAAACAACTCCACTACATCGGCAGTATACTGGGCTACCTTTTGCCAGCCAGATGCATGTCCTTCCTCAACCAAAGCAATGCACTTAATTCCGTTCCATTCTGCTTCGCCAATGCGGTATGTTGGGTCGGCAGTAAAAGCAACATTGTGCACGTTTTCGGCGTGAAATTTCCATGTTTTTCGCTGCGTACTATCGTATGGAGTAATAATGCTAGCCTTTTCGCCCCAAGGTTTTTTAGCAAAGTTCTTAATGTCCAGCTTTTCGCGCAGGCTATCAGGTAGCACTTCACTCCTATTTAATAAGTTGCCCGTGGCCTCAACCACATAGTTGCTGGCAAAAGTCAGTTCCAAATCGAAGGTGCCAAAGTCGGCATAAAACTCACGATTTAAGTGTTGGTCGGTAGTCCAGCCAAATTTAGCATCGTACACCGAAATGCGCGGATACCAGTGTACGCCGTTATAGTGTTTGTACTCCCCGTCTACTAGGTAATACTTCATGCGACGGCGCATACTACCTTCATCAAAATAGGTCTTAAAATCTAGACTGAACTCTTTTGCGGCACCAGGCATAATTGGTTCATCCAAAAATACCTTCATAACAGTATTGTCCGTCTCTGTTTTTAGTGTATTACCGTTGCTTTTTAGGTTGCTCACGGTAGTACCCAAACCTTCCGCTTCGTAATGGCCAAATGTCGACTTTACATGGTTGTGCTCAGTTAAATCATCCAGATAACTACATGGTTGAAAAGCATTTTGATACAAATGGAAGAACACATAAGTGAGTGTATCGGGCGAGTTGTTCCAATAAGTTAACTCTAGCGAACCCGTGATAATATCCGTCCTTTCATCCACATCTGCCTTAATGTTGTAGTACACATCCTGCTGCCAATAGTTTGGGTGCGGCATTTTATTCTTCCAATAATGCGGGTTGTCGGGATGCTGAAAAGTGTTTGGTTTTTGTAGTGGGTCGTAGCCTACTTTGCTTTGGGCTGACACCTGAAGAAAGCTGAAAGTAAGGAACGCAAAAAAACCTATTAAAATAAATTTTATCGACATAAAATGAGCTAATTGAAGGGCTTGCAAATATAGGCAAATAGACCAACGAATAAAGTTAGCCAATCAAAAACAAAGGTCTCTTTAATTTGTAAATTGTACCGAACTTTGCAGAACAAATAAGCGCCCTTAACCTACCAAATTATTATGGAACAGCTTTTTCTTCAGGCCAGTTTGGCTCAAAGTAACCCACTAGTAAATACCTATTTTATTATTGGCTTCATGATATTGATTGCCACCATGATGGTAATTGATTTGGGGGTATTTAACAAACGCAGCCACACCATTACTAATAAAGAAGCTTTGGTTTGGACCGGAATATGGATAAGCCTTGCAGTAGTATTCGGCATATTCGTTTATATGTTCATGGGCATAACCAAAGCCTCTGAATTTTATACGGCATACCTAATAGAAGACCCACTATCTATAGATAACTTGTTTGTGTTTATACTGGTTTTTGAATTTTTTAAGGTGCCTGCGCAGTATCAACACAAGGTGTTGTTTT
>CAIOSU010000012.1 GCA_903861055.1 uncultured bacterium | reverse complement strand
CCGAAACAGTGCGCCAAAAGCGCATTCACGACCAATTGGAGATATTCCGGAACCTATCTTACGGCAACTACGTGTACCGCGATAGCTTGCCCATCATGTACCAGCAACTGAGGGATAGTTTCCCAAATACTCGTTTCGTGGTGTTTACCACTCCTGATAGCGAACCCTTACTAGCCATGCTCACCGAAATGGATTTATGGGATGAGCGGCAACGATGGATTGACGATGCCGCTTCAGTTTTTGACACCGTGCATCATTTTATGTACCGAAATACGTTTAGTATGGATACTACCAACTTTTATGATAGCCAGCACACTACCAGCTTGGCCGCGCAAAAGTTGTTAGGGCCTATTTTTGGCAATGGCGAGCATCAAGGCACGGTTATTACCCGCTTAAAGGGTAAATGATACTTTACATCACAAGAATTCTTATTTTTCAGTATGAACTTATATGAGAGCCAATCGAGGATAAAAGTGCTGTTTCTGCTTTCGGCTTTAATGATTGTGGTTATATCATTGGTTTACACTAATTGGCTGGCAAGCGATTTGGCCGAGCAAGAGCGCAATAAAGTAAAACTTTGGGCTGATGCCTACCGAAACCTCAACTTAGCCGATGAAAACACAGATATCGGTTTCCTGTTTGAAGTGATACGCAACAATAACAGTGTGCCCATGATATTAACGGATGGCGATGACAATATCATCGATTCCAGAAACCTGGATTCGTTGAAGGCCATTAACGACCCCAATTACCTGCCCAACCAGCTTTTTGAAATGAAAGGCGGTATGCCACCCATTGAAATTGAGATTTCTCCTGGCGACTTTAATTATATTTATTACAAAGATTCGTTTCAATTAGTGCAATTGCGCTATTTCCCTTGGATTCAATTGGGCGTAATAGCGTTGTTTGTGGTGGTGGGTTACATTACTTTGAGCACTACCCGAGTATCTGAGCAAAACCGCTTGTGGGTGGGCATGGCCAAAGAAACGGCCCACCAATTGGGCACCCCAATTTCGTCGCTTATGGCTTGGGTAGAGTATTTGCGCGAAACGGCCCCGGAGCAAGAGCATGTAACAATGGAATTGGAAAAAGACGTAAACCGTTTGGAAATAATTGCGGAACGATTTTCTAAAATAGGCTCAAAGCCTGGATTAGAACCTCACGATATTAAAGAGATGCTTGGTAAAAGCATTAATTATATTGAAACTCGCGTATCTAATCAAGTGAACTTTGAGATAAACTTGCCCGACAATGTACAAGTGCTGCTCAACCCACCTTTATTTGAGTGGGTTATGGAGAACCTATTGAAAAACGCTTTAGATGCCATGGAAGGCATCGGTACTATTACCATTAGTGCCTATGCCGAAGATGGCAAAGTATATATTGATATTGCCGACACGGGCAAGGGCATTCCAAAAGGAAAATCGAAAATGGTTTTCCAACCGGGGTTTAGTACCAAAAAACGTGGCTGGGGGCTCGGCTTGGCACTTGCCAAACGTATTGTAGAGCAGTACCACGGCGGCAAAATATTTGTGAAAGAAACTGCCGAAAACAAGGGCACTACCTTTAGGGTGGTGTTAGCGCTTAGTTAATTTGAAAATGTGCCAATTTGAAAATTTGAAAATTGAGTTGTGATTCATTTTATCTGAAACACCATTTTCAAATTGGCCCATCTTCAAATTTTCAAATTAACAGCATCACTTTCCCAAAAAGGCACTGTACATCCACACTAATTTTTCTTGGGCGCGAATGTAATCACTCATTTGTGCATTAGTGCCTTCATCGTTGGCTTCGGCACTGAGGCTCAATAGCACGCGTTGTTTGGCAAGCAATAGTGCAAACGATTGCAAAATTTCAGTAACCGCTTCTTTGGGGCTGTTTACGTTTTGTTTCTCCTTAATTTCCGCGATTTTTAAGTATCCGCTGTAGGCATGCGTAGGCGTTTCGCCAAGGGTAAGTATACGCTCGGCAATTTCATCTGCTTTCAGTATCAAGTCGGTATATAGTTCTTCAAACTTTAGGTGCAGCTCAAAAAACTTCTCGCCTCGTATATTGTAATGGTATCCGCGGGCATTCATATAAAATACTTGATAGTTGGCCAACAAATCATTGAGTTTGCTGGCAAGTTCGTTAGCTTTTGCACTATCAAGACCAATGTGGTTCAATTTCTCGCTCTTCTTTTCTTTGGTTCCTTTCGACATAATAATAGATGGTTTATGTAATAGTTCACTTAAAGTTATACAATTGCACCATATAAAGCGCAATGTAATGTATACAACGTTTTTGAACGCTTAGCGTTCCATTTAGGCACAAAAAAAGCCCCAGTGCGATACACTGGGGCCTAAAACTAACTCTTATGGTTATTTTACTGAGGTAATGTACAAATCGAAAGCAATATCATCGTAAATGGCTTTGTCGCCTATACCAGCAAAGAAATTTGATGAGCCATATTTAATATCCCACTTGGTGCGGTCGATGTTAAATTTAGCGGTTGCAATAAAGCCTGAGCTTCTCAAGTTTACTTTCGCAGGGAAGGTAATGCTGTTTGTAATACCTTTAATGGTTAGGTTACCAGTAATCTCGTGCGTAGAGCCGTCGGCGCTTTTTTTAGCAACTACTTTGGTAATGGTAAAATTGGCCTCTTTGTGCTTCTCAACCGAGAAGAAATCGTCAGAGTTTAAGTGGCCTACCAATTTTCCGTTTGTTTCTGGGTCAGCAATGTCGGTCACCTTAATGGTGGTCATGTCCAGCACAAAGTTACCGCCAGTTACTTCGCCACCGTTAACAGTTAAGCTACCGCTTTTTACAGCCACTGTGCCATCGTGTTGGCCAGTTACTTTTTTAGCCAACCATTTAAGAGTACTTTTTGCTGGGTTGGCTTCAAATGTTGTTTGTGCCGACAAGGTTCCGGCCGATACCAAAACCAATAAGGTAAGGGCCAAAGTTTTTAGGTTTTTCATAATGCGATGTTTAGATTTTTTGTTTGTAAAGGAAGAAATAATCAGCTTAATAATCAATGTTACAACATTAATAGGATAATAGTTCAGTAGCACTTCTAGGGTTTGTATTAAGTGCTTGATAATCAATTAGAAAAAATAAATGCCTATTGTGAACGCCCGTATACGTTAAGGGTTGTTAAAGTTTTTGTGTGCATCCATTTTTATCATATTGGCGTCAAGGTTATGCTATATTTGTATTAGTATCCAAAATTTAGAAAAAGCACGGTTATGAAAACAGTTGTTTTGAGTTTTTTAATAGTATTTGCTTCGTATGTTGGTGCAAAAGCCCAAGGCGATGCCCCGGTATTGACCTTTGCCACCGAAAGCCACAACTTTGGCGATATACCCCAAGGCAAACCTGTAACGGTAGCATTTAAGTTTACCAATACCGGCAAAGCCGATTTAATATTGGCCAACGTAAAACCATCATGTGGCTGTACCACACCCGAGTGGCCACAAGAGCCCATCGCGCCTGGCGAAACGGCTGTCATCAAAGCCACATTCAATGCCGCCAATGCTGGCCCGTTTAATAAAGCCATAACCGTAACCAGTAATGCAACCGAAGGCACCAAGCGTATTTTTATAAAAGGGATGGTAATAGCCGCCCCTACCAATGACGGTGTGCCACAAAAGGAACCTAGCATGGTGAAACCATAGCCAATGAAGGGTTATAGCTATTGTAAGCATTATTCTATTGTCATTTCTCCCATTATTATAAGACATTCCCGAAACTCCGTGGTAAATTTGCCACGGAGTTTTTGTTTTTGGTAGAGCCATTTTGCAATAATTCATACATCGTACCTCGTAAATCGTACATAATAAGATGCCTTCAATATCAAACAAAGGAAAAAACATGCCCGCTTCACCGATAAGGAAGCTGGTACCGTATGCAGAGAAGGCCAAAGCAGCCGGCGTAAAAATATACCACCTCAACATAGGGCAACCCGATATTGCTACTCCTCAGCAAATGCTGGATGCGGTGCACAATTTCGACCATAAAGTGCTGGAGTATAGCCATTCTGCCGGTAACGAAAGCTACCGCCGAAAACTAGCCACCTATTATCAAAAGAATGGTATTAATGTCGATTTTACAGAACTGATGATAACCACAGGCGGCTCTGAGGCTATTACTTTTGGCTTGTTCAGTTGCTTAGATGCGGGCGATGAGATTATCATTCCTGAGCCTTTTTATGCTAACTACAACGGTTTTGCCACGGCGGGCAATATTATCGTAAAGCCTATCACCGCTTATATCGAGAATGGCTTTGCCCTGCCAGCTGCCAGCGAGTTTGAAAAGCTGATTACCCCTAAAACGAAGGCCATCCTTATTTGCAACCCTAATAACCCAACGGGCTACTTGTACAGCAAAGAAGAGTTGCTCGCCTTGCGCGATTTGGTAGTAAAACACGACCTATTTTTATTTGCCGATGAGGTATACCGTGAGTTTTGCTACGATGGATTGAAACATACCAGCATCCTTACCTTGGAAGGTATCGATCAGAACGCTATTGTAATTGATAGCGTGAGCAAGCGTTATAGTGCTTGTGGCGCGCGTATTGGTGCCTTGGTAACCCGCAACAAAGAAGTAATGGCCACGGCCCTTAAGTTTGCACAAGCCCGATTAAGCCCGCCTACCATTGAGCAAGTAGCCGCCGAGGCAGCAGTGGATGTGCCGCAAAGCTATTTTGACGAAGTGCTGGAAGAATATACACGCCGCCGCGATTTGTTGATTGAAGGACTGAACCGCATACCGGGCGTATACTGCCCCAATCCAGGCGGCGCCTTCTATGCTGTGGCGCAGTTGCCTATTGATAACAGCGATATCTTCTGCCAATGGATGCTGGAATCGTTCAACTACGAGGGGCGCACCGTAATGATGGCACCCGCCACTGGCTTCTATGCTACCCCTGGTCTTGGTAAGCACGAAGTGCGCATAGCCTATGTGCTAAAACTGGAAGACCTTGCTGGTGCGCTTACCGTGTTGGAGAAGGCGCTAGAGGTTTATCCGGGGAGGGTAGAAGAGATGGTGGGGGAGATGCGGGCGAAGTAGTTCATTCACCCTCCACATACTCCCTTAAATACCCAAAATCCTTACCCAACTGGCCATTTTCACAAATAGTAGCGCGAGTGATCATTTCGCCTGGTTTTTCGCCTATTAATTCGGGCAGTACATGTGCTATAAACATCTCTCCAAAAGCCTGTGAGGCATCGCGGGGTAGCTCGTTGGGCAGGTTGTCAATGCTCATTATATCGATACTATTAGGCAGGAAGGGCGCTGTTTCTTGCTGTGCAACGGGGTCGTAGCCCAAAAACGGTTCGGCAATGGTGGTAGCGCGAAGGGTAGCAGGCACGCTGCCACCAATATCGCAAGTAATATCAGCAATGGTGCGGATGCGGAAATCGGGCAGGGCCATTTCTTCCAAGCTAAAGTATCGAGGTGCTTTCGGGTCCCAAAAAATGGCATTAATGAACAAGTCGGTGCTGTGGGCAAAAGGTGCAAAAATGCTGGCGTAGTTCTCGGGTTTCTTTACAAAATGCTCAAAGTAAAATGACTGACCTTGTTTGTGCTGGTATATATCGTGGGTGTTTAGCTGCACATATACGGCTTCGGTAGGCTCGTTTATTTGCAGATATTCCTCCTTGCTTATCTGTTTAATGCGCAGCTGGTCTAGTATTTCTTTGGCGCCGCTGGCTACACGGCCACCACCCGTAAGTACTATCTTTAGGGGCGGTATAGTTATAGATTTATAATCTTCTTTGAGCGTAGAAAAATCTTGATAATCTTTTACCCTTTTAAGGTTCAGCTTGCCAGTGCGCTTGCCCCAAGTAAGCAGCCCATTGTGCGCACCTACCAGCCCTGCAAAGTACCCAAAGGCTATTACACGGTTATGGTTGGCATCAGTTAACAGTTCATAATCAACTAACTTTACCCCTTTCTCAATAAACGCTTGCAGCAAGGGGCGGTTGTTCAATTGTTTTTTGTGTGTATGAGAAAAGCAAAGGTATGTGCGATGCGGTACAATGGCCGCAATAGGCACTTCCTTTACACCAATTAGTATTTCCCTATCGTGCACATCATCTACAAGCGTTATACCTGCTGCTTCATATTCTGCATCGGTGTAGCAGCGGCCTGGGCTGCGCTGCACGGTAATATTCAACTGAGGGTATTGATTTTTAAGTTGAGCGCATTGCGCCGGGGTAAGCACCACCCTGCTATCGGGTGGCATTTTCATTTCACGTATAATGCCAATTTTTACTTCACTCATTGTTTCCGGTTTCTGTGCGCGTAAAGTTATGCATTTTGCTTTCGATGCAAACAATGCATTCATCGCAAAATCAAGTACCTTTGCACCCACGGAACTTTAAAATCGTTTATTCCATTGTATCTATAACTTTGGGCTGCGGATAATAGACCGTGAACAAGTAAAAAACGTTCTTTTAAATTTTTTGGGGCTGACCGGAATTGACAGCGAGCATTGAAGTTATACTGGCATGCCGAGAGAGGTGAGTTGACTCGTAAATCCCGGCTCACGCACTCTTTTTATACGGCGAGTACAACTACGCCATGGCTGCCTAATTCTAGGAATTAGATAGCCTTTGTCCCTGGTAGACTTGGCACGTTCAGTACGCCGAAGGGGCATCGAGAAGATCGTGCTGGCTGTTGCGCTTCACCCGACGCAGCAGTAAGATAAAGGGTGTAAGGAAGTAGTTGGTGGGTTCCCTGACCGGCTATTCTCCCGACAACTAACAGGTAACTAAGCATGTAGAAGGTATATCTACAACTCGGCTGGACGAGGGTTCGAATCCCTCCAGCTCCACCCAACGGGACAACACGATTTTTTTGATCGGTTGTCCCGTTTTTGTTTTGTATAAGTTATTGTCTATCAGCATTCCTAGTGCCAAAAGTTCGTTGATCCTTTTGGTTCGACAATTTTGGTCGTCAAAAAAAATCTTTTCGGGAAAGGCCGAACCCAAAATGGCAATTTTTTGCCCAAGATTGGCTTGGTCGTAGGCTTTTCCAACGTTTATAAGGCTTGCTATCGCTGCTTTTAAACCCTTTTCGCATCCAGTCTATCCGACGTATTTTCCATGGTAAGCACCTTCAGATCCTCTTTCTCGCGTTCGCATTGTTTGCGCATTTCATGGTAGTCCTTGAGGTCCAATGCGCCGTCCATCAAGAGTGTTTGGAGGCTCTTTAGCCGTGCATCTATTTTTCCGATTTCTGCCTCCGCTGAAGACCTTATTTTAGCCACCGTTGACTGGTCTTCCGTCTGTTTAACCTTGACCATTGCCTCGTAAAGTTCCCCCACGTCCCTATTGAGCAGGAGCTGATCGAAAATACCCTGAACCATATCGTTAACCTTATCGGCCCTGTACCTTTCTGAATACCATTTGTTACTTGCTTCCATCAGGATAACTTTGAACGAATCGTTTTTTGAATTTCGCGGCGTTGATTCGATGACCTTCTTGCTTTCTGCTTCGCTTTCGGTCAAAAATCGCATCATCGTCCATATAAGCTCAATGTGAAAGGCGGTTTGGTCCATCCCCGATTTGCCCAGCATCGATACATTGCCGTAAAGTCTAACTACAGCAGGTAAGGGATGATTGGTTTAGATTGTTTTATTGATGTAGCATGTCAACTTTTCGACCTCCCTTATCTTCGTTTTTTCCAAATGCATGAAGTAGATTTCTTTTCTAGGGAGTAGCTCTTACTGTTATTGGATG
>CAIOSU010000011.1 GCA_903861055.1 uncultured bacterium | reverse complement strand
TGTATTGATAACCAGGAATTGGTACTTGATAAGGCGGATTTACTGGAGGCAAGCCACCCATAGAAATATTTCCGGGACTTAAGTTTTTGCCAATGGCTGTTTGCCATGCATTCGGATTTTTATTTGTGTCAAAGTTAATCTCGGCCCATGTGTTTGCACAACCCGCTTTGGCATCATCCAATATGAATGTTACGCCATTGGCTTCACTGCTACCACCTATACATTGAACACCTTTTTTTCTTAAGTGTTTAGAATTGGCAGGGAACAATGATAGCGCTTTTACCACTTCACTCGCGCAAGCCATAGGATGACAAATGTCTTTTTGTGTTAATTTTACTTTGTAACAACGCACATCTTCGCTTGCATAAAACCTTTGTCTATGTGCTGCTGGGCTGATGCTATCGCCGGGCTTAATGGCAGGATTAAGCAAGGTTTTAAATACTTTTTTACCAGCAGTTAAATGGGTAGCTATGGTGTCTTGTATATATTCAACCCACACATTGTAGTACACTTTTTTACCACCCCATTGAACAGTAACATTCGAGTTAGCTTGTATGTTTACATACCTTGGTCCAATGTAGCGAATGCTTGGAAAACCATTGTTTAAGTTTACCCAAATGGTATCGCGGTTTGCAAGGTACAGGCGCGCTGGTTTGGCAAAATACGTATTCGATGGACCATTAATGCTTGAAGGGACTTTAACCTTCTTAAGTCCTTTGTATACCGATGAATCTTTGGTCTTTGTTGCCAAGGCATTGTCGCCGTAATACACGATGGTGTCGCGCACTATGGCTATAGAATCGTTGGCCCATAAGTTCTTACTATAGGCATAACCTGAGTCTACACTGTATCTAAATATTTTATAAGGCTTGGTGATAAAGCTGCGTTCGTAAACTTCATCCCAAGGGGTAAACCAATGTTTAGGCAAGGAGTCTTTACTGTATCTGCAGTTTTTGTCTACGTTGATGCCGTTTTTGGTATCAGTTGTACACTGTTCACAATAGATGTCATCGAAATCCCATATACGGTCTACGCAAGAATTGCCTCTGTTTTGTTTGCTGGCTTTAAGAGAATTTTGGGTATTGCCAAAAGCATGTACCAAAGGTGCATTAAAACCACCGCCAATAAGCGTGCTATCGTCGTCAGCAAACTTTTTGTCATTGTGGTAGAATTTAGAAAAGTTGAAAAATCCTACCGTGTCTTTGATGGTGCATTGGTAGGTTCTATCAGCAGGCATATAATCCATACCTTGTAATGCAGAACCTTCAATAATTGATTGCGGACCTAGAACCAAAATGGTATCTGAAATCGTTTTGCCACAACCAGGAATTGGATGGGTAAACGAGAAGTTAATTTTTTGCGGACCTAAAGATTTAAAGGTATGTGTACCTTCCCATGCTCTAGAAATATTGTTAGGAATTGAAGGTAATTCGAAAGTATAAAGCGGATTGGCAGCTTGTAAAACAGGACCATCTTTAAGTTTAAATTTAACCGTTGCATTGGCATAACACACCGAATCAAAATCGGCTATTATTTGCGGATTGATGATGAGGTTGGTGGCTGAATTGGCATAGTAGAAAGTGTCTCTACATCCAAAATTGTCTGTAACGGAAAGTCTTGTGGTAAAT
>CAIOSU010000010.1 GCA_903861055.1 uncultured bacterium | reverse complement strand
GGGGTAGTGCTGTTGTCAAGATAAGAAAGGCAACCTTCGTTGGCCCAAGCGCTAACGCCAATGCTGCTGCTTGCGGTTTTTGCAAGGGTTGTTTGTACTTTCAGCTCCAAAGGTTTTTGGTTGGCATCGGTGCCAATTAGGCTACCTTCAAATGTTACTTTATTAACTTCTCCAACGGGGTCGTTACCTACTACCAAACCAAATTTTAGTTGTTCGTTGCCCCCTACTTGAGCAAGTCTTGTCGGTTTTTCTCGTGCTACCTCTGGGGCCTGCTCAATGCTTTTGCCGCCGGGCAGTATAAAGTATTCGGCTTTGTCGCTAATTACTAGCGGAAGGCCGTTGCTTTTTAGTTCAATGGCATACTCAATACCTACCAGTTCGTAGTCGAAGTTAACGGTGGTTTTAAACGGGTCGCTTACGTATACAAAGTAGCCGTTTTCGGTGGTTTTCCTAAAAACCATTTGCTCTTTGGTAAAAATAACTTGGTCTACATCGGGGTTGGTTGGGTTGGGTATGGTTAGGCCAGCGAGGACCCTAGGCTCCAAGTCGAGCGAATAAATCGGCTCAAATTTAGGGTCTAGTTCTGTGGCACTTGCATTCAGCGCCACCGAATCCACTTTCAATACCAGGCGGTAAGTATTCTCGGCGTTGTTCACCTTGCGGATAACCACTTTCAAGTCGCTTTTGCGATTGCCTGCTTTTTCGGCACCGGGCATTATGGCCTCGTTGTTCACAAAATCGCCTTGGGTGTAGCTGATGTCCTTGCCCGGGGCTAGGTCATTGGGTTTTTGGCAGCTGGCAAACAAAAGGATAGACAAAAAAATTATTATTGTTAAGTGTTTCATGGTAGTTATACTTTTTATGAAGGTACAAAATACATACTGTGGCGCGAGCTTGTCAAGTTGCTTTTGTGAATGGCACGTTTGGCTTTGTAAGCGGTAAGAAAGCTATTGTTGGCTGAGTGCTACAGTTGCATTCCGCCAACAATGGTTTTGATGGCGAATGAAAAAACAAGGTAAAACGCTAGAACGCTCTCTCCACTTTTCCGCATAAACGCTTATATTTGGTTACAACCCAACCGATATGAGCACTTCACCCAAAAGCGTTCCTTTTTACGATGTAATAGTGGTAGGCGCAGGCCTATCGGGTATTGGGGCGGGCTACCATTTGCAAAACGAATGCCCCGACAAGTCTTTTGCCATCTTGGAGAGCCGCGCCAGCATGGGCGGCACGTGGGATTTGTTTAAGTACCCCGGCATCCGCTCCGATTCGGATATGTACACGCTCGGGTTCCCGTTCAACCCCTGGAAAAGCGATAAAACCTTGGCCGACGGCCCGGCTATATTGCAATACATAAAGGATACGGCTGCCAAATTCGGCATCGATAAAAAAATACAGTACCACCATAAAGTAATTGATGCCTCGTGGAGCGATGCCGAGAAGCGTTGGACTATAACCCTAGCACCCAACGACCAAGTGCCTTACACACTGTTGCAATGCCGTTTTTTGACCATGTGCAGCGGCTACTACGATTACAAAAGCGGCTACTTGCCTGAGTTTGCGGGTAAGGATACGTTCGAAGGGCAAATTATTCATCCGCAACAATGGACAACAGATGTGGACTATGCCAACAAAAAAGTGATTGTAATAGGCAGTGGTGCTACAGCGGTAACCTTGGTACCTGAGTTGGCCAAGAAAGCAACCCATGTAACCATGTTGCAGCGCACACCTACTTATATTGCAGCCGTGCCCGGCACCGATAAGATAGCCAGTGCACTTAAAAAGGTATTGCCAGAGAAGTTGGCTTATAGCATGATTAGATGGAAGAACATTATGCTAGCTATTGGCGTGTTCAATTTTTCGAAGAGGTGGCCCCAAACCATGCGGCGGTTGATTCAGAAAGGCGCGGAAAAGAGTATTGGTAACGCCTACGAGCAAAAGCACTTTGACCCACCATACAACCCTTGGGACCAGCGCATGTGCCTCATACCCGATGCAGATTTATTCAGCGCTATACGTGAGGGTAGTGCCAATATCGTAACTGACCAAATAGAACGGTTTACGCCGAAGGGTATACTGTTGAAATCAGGTGCGCAATTGGACGCTGACTTAATAGTAACCGCCACAGGGCTGAAAGTACAATTGCTGGGTGGCATGACCATGCACCGGAATGGTTCGTTGGTTGACCCTGGCAAAACCCACGCATACCGAGGGGTAATGTTTAGCGATATACCAAACTTTGCTTTTACGGTGGGTTACACCAATGCCTCGTGGACGCTGAAATGCGACCTGAGCCTGCAGTTTGTAACCAAAGTGCTGCGCTATATGGCGGCTCATAACCATGATGTGGTAACACCGCGATTTGATAGCGAAGCCTTTACTTCAGAGCCACTATTGGATTTTAGCGCGGGATATGTGCTACGCGCTGCCGATATGCTGCCTAAGCAAGGATCAAAGCACCCTTGGAAAGTATACCAAAACTATGTGCGCGATTTAATGTCGCTGAAATGGAGCGGCGTAAACGATAAGTACTTAGAGTATAGGTAGGGTTTAGGATAAAGCCGTCGTAATTATTGAGCCGATAGAAACGTTTCAATATCCTTAGCCACGCGTTGTGGGTATTCAATTTGCGGTATATGGCCGCAAGTATCGTACACTATAGCCAAAGTATTGGGTATATCGCGTGTAAATTTGGCCACATGCTCTACCGGTACTATTATGTCGTATTTACCCCAAATAACTAGGGTAGGACATTGTATGGTGGTTAATTTGGCCGTATCGGGTGTTATGCCGCTGTTAGCTAACGTAATCATGTTGCCAAGGTTTCCTTCACGGTTTAGCAGGGCGTTGTTTACGGCCACACCAGCCGGGTTTGGGGTTTCCCATTCCGTCATTAATCGTTGGGCGTTTTGCATAGATAGCGATACGGGCAAGCCTCGCTCAGCCAATTTTCGCGCGAAGGTGTTATCCAGCAAATCCATACGGCCAATATTGCTCTTTACCTTTTCCAGCTCATATCCGGCGCTGTTCAGCAACACAAGTCCTTTCACCTTATCGGGCTTGTTGGCGGCCAGTTCCCAGCTCATCCATCCGCCAAGGCTATTGCCCACCGCATATAGGCTATCAATATGCAAGGTATCGATTAAGTCACTTAAGAAATCGCGGTACAATGTCGTTAACGAATCGTTTTGCTCGGGCAAATCAGATAGTCCAAAGCCAGGCAAGTCAACCCTAATTACGCGGTACTTGGCTTTCATGATGCTGGCTAACGTATCAAAGTTGGTAAAGTTGCCACCGAAGCCATGTATCATCAACACAGGGACGCCTTCGCCTTCGTCGGTATAGTGCACCTCAGTATCGCGCCATTGCATAAAATACGAGGCTGCAGTGCTGTATTTTGCTTTAGCCTCTGCCTTGCTTAGTACTAAGTTTTCGCGGAAAAACAAGGCATATGATGTAGTACCCAACACAAGCATGACCACAACGCCCACAATAATTAAAACTTTTTTCACGGTATTTTACTTTGCCCACAAGTTAATGAGTAATTGCGCAAATGTTGGCCTTAGGGCCTATAAACTCTTGTTTTTTGGTTTTTTAGTGTCTTAAAAGGTAGTTGGGGCATATTTGTCGAAAAGTAAATGGCTGGTCCTAATTGACGGAACAAAATGCAATTATTTGCGGTTTTTACCAGCAGTATTAACAAATAAGGCATACTTTTTGACGGCGAAAAGATGAACTTTGCACCCTTAATATCTCGGTGGTTACAAACCAAGCATAACATGAAATTGAACATACCCAAAGCAGCGAGCCAGTTATTGTTTGCCTTGCTTATAACTTTACCTATGTTGGCTTGGGGTCAAGCATCGGGTTGGAAACAGACAACTGCCAAAAACGGCAAAGTGCAGTTAAAGTA
This sequence comes from uncultured bacterium, assembly GCA_903861055.1. Lineage (GTDB taxonomy): Bacteria > Bacteroidota > Bacteroidia > Chitinophagales > CAIOSU01 > CAIOSU01. The sequence continues at coordinate 7,740 of CAIOSU010000010.1, read as the reverse complement.
TAAGGTTGAAGCGCTGCAAGGCAATGAAGATGCCGTGATGGCCGAATATTGGGTGAAAGGAACGGTAAATGTTAGGCTTGACAAGGCAGAGAAGTTTTTGAGAAGCTCAGCCAACTATAAAACCTTTTTGGATAACACGGTGGTATCTAAAACCGTTAGCACCATCTCTGCAAGCGAGTGGCTCATTTATTTATTTATGGATGTGCCTTGGCCAATGCCTAATGCCGACTGTGTGCAGCAGGTGAGCGTTTCAAGAACAGCAAAAGAATTGGTGGTAACGGCGGTAGCCAAACCCAATGCCTATCCCTTGCAAGGCGAGGAGCGCATGAGTATTAGCGATTCAAAGTATCATTTTGTTGAAAGCGCGGCAGGGGTGGTTGAGCTAACAATTACTGGAAAGTTTTCGCCAAAGGGCCCAATTACTAAACTTATGCTTGAAACTTGGTTTCCTGCTGGCCCTGTGCAGTTATTGGACCGATTGGTGCAACAAATTAATGCCCAGTAGTATGATGGCCGATGCTAGGGCGGCAGTGGCGGCCGAGTTTTTTACAATTGACCGAAGATAAGGAAACCACTAACCAAGAACAATCCTACAAATCCTTCCCAACCAATATTGGTAAGAAAATATCCGCTAATTGCTTTTCCGTTTTGTGCTATTGCCTTTGTCATCCTTCAGTGATTTAAGCGTTACAAGGGTCAATATACACCAAGGCAGAAAGGGTGTCAAGAAAAAAGTTACGTTTTGGGGCAACTTTTTTTACTTTTTTTCAAAACCCTTGTACAGAGCGGATTTGCAACGGCAATTTATGTGCTAGAAAATATTGTTTGGTGCCAATTTAGCTCCCGATGCATATAGGAGAGGACACAAAAAAAGGGGAAACCAGACAAACTGGCTTCCCCTTTTTACATAAATTGGATATGATGTTACTATGCGTTATCTGTCGCAAAAGCAGGAGCCACGTTTGCGTTTTTCTTGAAGTTGCTCAATTCGCCAAACTGCGTGGCACCAACAAAACGCTCGCGGTTGTAGTTGTCCACGTTTTTGTTGCAAACAATTTGGTAAGCTGTAGAGCTGCCTTGACGGGCAATCTCAACCGACCAGCCCAAGAAAATCTGGTACATACGGAAGGTCTCCAAGCCGTATTTGGCCATTGACTTTTCTTCGTTACGCATCCAGTTTTGGTACCAATGATCGATAGTGCGGCTGTAGTGAATGCCCACGTTTTCTACGCTGTGCACTTCAAAGCCAGCTGATTCGAGGCGTTTCAAATCCCAGTTAAGGGGCATGCTGGCATCGGCACCACTAAAAATGTACTTGTTCATAAACAATCCCCAAACAATGTCTTCCATGTTCGGGCCCCAAAGTGGGCTGCTGCGCTCGCGCAGGGCGGCTATTTGTAGGTAAAACAAACCGTCGTCCTTCAACAATCCGTATATCTGCTCCATAAACGTGGAGAAGTTTTTGATACCAACGTGCTCCGCCATCTCAAGGCAAGTAATCTTATCGTACTGAGCATGTGGTATATCGCGGTAGTCCATGCGCAAAATGCGAGCCTTATCTTGCACGCTGTTTGCTTTTATCTGCTCGTTGCCCCAGTCGGCACCTGCTTGTGCAATGGTTACCCCGGTAGCATTCATGCCATAATGCTTGGCAGCATGCATTACAAAAGTGCCCCAACCGCAACCAATATCAAGCATGGTTTCGCCTGGTTTAAATTGCAATTTCTGTGCAATCAGGTCCATTTTGTTGTCCTGTGCTTCCTCTAGTTCTTCTTGGCCGTTTTTATAAAAGCCGGTAGTATATACCATGCGTGGGCCCAAAAACCAATTGAAAAGGTCGTTCTTGTTGTCGTAGTGTGTGCGCACAATGCGTTCGTCCTGGCTCTTAGTGTGCATAGCCACTTCTGGAATGAAACGGGTAAAAAAGAACTTCCAATGGTCGCCGGTGAAATCGTATTCCCAAACTTCGTTCTTGTGTTTCATTAGGTCCTTGAAGTCGCCCACCACATCAATGTGGCCAGCCATGTAGTCTTCAATAAAATGACCGGCAGAAACTTTCTTTTTAGAGTAACGAGCCGAAAGGCTGCTCTTTTTTACGGCAACAAAATCTGAAATCTTCATCATGTAGGTAATAGCTTTAGTTGGTGGTTAGGAAGAGTAACTATGCATTGGCAGTTGCAGGCTGCTGCTGTTGGCGTTTTATCCTATCTACGCGCATAGAGCGGGTACGAAACGATGGTATAAAAATGCCTAATATGTATGTGCTAAACAAGAACCACCAAAAGCTATTTACCTTCAATGAGTCATCAATTTCATGTTCAATTTTGGCGTGTGCTTCGGGCAGGAGGCTCCAGTGCAAGGCCGCATTTTGGTGGTGCACGGTATGCAGCCCGTTGTTGAACATAAAGAAGTTGAGGGAGCCGATGATATTGCGCGAGTGGTTCCATTTCGATTCCTCATCTGCATGCACGTGCTGTATGTAGTTGAATATCAATACCATGAAAACTGAAAATTGTTGGGGAAGAACAACATAAATAAGCGCCTTCTTCCAATCCAAAATCAACCAAAAGGCCAACCACAAAACCAATATCACTATCTGCGAAATGGCCGCGCGGAATTTTTTCGGGTTTTTCTGCTTCATTTCCTTTAGGTACTGCGCTAAAGCGCTTTGTTGAAAGTAGCCGCTAATAGAAGGGTAGGAGATGAAGGTAAAAAAGTTGTTGGCCTCTGTAAATCGGTAGGTTTTGGTGTAGTCTTCTTCCTTATTATTGTATTTGTGGTGGTTGCGGTTGTGGGTAGGTATCCAGGCAAATGTTGGGAAACCATAAAATACGCTAATCCAGTATTCGCTAATGAGGTTAAGCGTATCGTTTTTCCAAATAGGAAGGTGATTGTGGTTGTGGGCAATAACCGATACTGTAACTGATAGATAGAGATAGAACAAATAAAGTGGCCAAACTATCTCACCAAGATACCATTGTAGGGCAAAACATACGGTAATCATAAATGCCCAGAGAAGGGTTTTTCGGTCGGCTTTGTAACGTAGCATTAAGCAGGAATTGTTGGTAGGTGTGCTCGGCTGAAAATACAGTGATTACAATAATACGGATAACTAGGTATATTGCGTATCAATAAGTGCTCAACGATTTCCTATATTTTTTTATTGTAAGCAAGGTAAAAAATATTGTAATGCTAAAGAAACAATGCCAAGTAGTGGCTGTGCAATAAAGCTACGCTGTTATTATTAAATCTAACAAATCAAATAGTGCGGCAGGCCAATAATACATTCAACTATGGGTTACCATTTTGATTTGAAGTGAAGATGGTCATTTGCGACCTGTTTGCATAAGTTTTCACAGCATAGTAATGCGTTGCGGCCTTTTCACAACTTTGCGCTAAGTTTGTAATAACACCAACACTAAAACCATGCGCTATAAGTTAAGTGACCAATACCCTAAAAAGAGAGCATTTATTACGGGCGCTGGGTCTGGTTTGGGCCGTGCATTGGCGCTTGCCCTAGCTGCTGACGGCTGGAAACTGGGCGTAGCCGATATTAGGCAGCAGCGGTTGGAGGAAGTATGCTCCCTGATAGAAGAGCTGGGCGGACAAGCATTTCCTTTTGGACTTGATGTAAGCGATAAGGATGATTATGCAAGGGTTGCAAAGGATATGACGGGCCATATTGGCATCGATTTGCTGATAAATAATGCTGGGGTAGGCGATGGTGGCCCGTTTGTTGACTACAGCTTGGCCAACTGGGATTGGATAGTGGGCATCAACCAAATGGGGGTAATATATGGCACCAAGTATTTTTTGCCGGGAATGATACAGCAAGGTGGTGGCCACATTATTAACATTGCCAGTGCCGCTGGGTTTAGCAATGCTCCCATGATGGCATCTTACAACGCAACCAAAGCAGCCGTAATATCGCTTAGCGAAACGCTGTATGTTGAGCTTAGGCCTAACAACGTAAAAGTGTCGGTGGCCATGCCATTGTTCTTCAAAACGAACATAATGGAAAGCAGCACGGCTTCTGAAGAGATTAAGCACATCTCCAATCTGTTGGTGGCCACATCAAACCTAGAAGCAGAAACGGTGGCACACAAAATACTTACTGAGGCTGGGCAGGGCAAGTTCCGCATTTATGCGCCTCGCAAGTCAAGGACCTTGCATTGGTTTAGCCGTATTTTCCCCAATCTGTTTCTGAAACTGAAATTAATGGGCGGCAAAAACCGAGAGCAATTTGAGCAACGGTTGGAGAAAAAATACGCTAAAATGAAGAGGAAGGGTTAATCTGAAACTGAATCAATTTGAAAATTAAAAAAGGGTAAACGCATTCAATTTCAAATTAGCACATTCTCAAATTTTCAAATTATTTCTTTGCCAGTGCTTTTATTTGGTCTTCCAGAATGTACTCGTCGCCTTCGCTGTAGCCAGTGTGTGAGTGCACAATCGTGCCGGTTTTGTCGAGCAATAGGGTATAGGGTGGCGCTTGAAAGTTTAGGGCACGTTTCAAATCTTGGTTCGCATCTAATAGTATGGTATAATTCCAACTGCGGCCATCCACATAGGTTTTCACTTTGGCGGTGTTTCGGCTATCGTCAATTGATATGGCAATAATTTGTACGTTATAGTCTTTCTTCCAATCGGGGTACAGTTCGGCAATATTGTTCAGTTCCAACTTGCAAGGGCCGCACCAAGTTGCCCAAAAGTTGATAACGGTAATTTTGCCTGTACCAATGGCATCCAGTATTTTCACTTTTTTACCATCTAGGGTACTCACCTCAATATTGGGTACCTTTTTATCGGTAAACATTTTTTTTACCTGCGCTACCGTTATGGTTGTAAGCAATAAGGTGACAATTATTAAAGCAGTGGTGCGTTTCATGATTTATTGTTTTTTCTGTAACATTAGTACTCAAATGTTAGGCCAACTTTCGCAATTCCTTAATAAATGTCGAATTTAGCCACAGTGCAATAAAGTTAGTGATTAGTTACCGTTTATCCATACTGCCTGAATGTTACTTATGTTACGTTTTTTTATCGCCGGATGGCTTATTCTGATGCTATCGCTGAGTGCTGTTGCTCAAGGTAACTTTTTTGGGGGCATACAAACCGGTACCGATTTTTTTATCAGGGATAGCACCATTGGTGCTTCCAATACGCCACACTACGACAACCTTAAAACCGGAAGCAACATTTGGTTTGATTTGAACTATGCCAACAACGACCTGCAGTTGGATGCTGGCGTGCGAATGGATTTTTTCTTGAACAGTAACTTGCACAACCCAGGTACACCATACAATGCGCTGGGGGTGGGCAGGTTTTATGTTCGTAAAAAGTTCAAGGATTTGGAAATCATGGCTGGCCACTTTTACGATCAAATTGGCACGGGCATTATCTTCCGCTCATATGAAGATCGTTTTTTGGGTATCGACAATGCTTTGCTAGGTGGCCATGTAAAGTACAATTTGTTTGATAAGGTATCGGTGCGGGCCTTTGCAGGGGTACAGAAAGATCGGTTGAAACTACACCGCCCGGTAATACAAGGCTTTGCCTTGGAGTCGGAATTGAAATTTGGAGACCACGTGCAGCTATTGCCAGGCGCTGGCTTAGTAAACAGAACCATTGACCAAGAAAGTATGGATTTTATTGTAGGTGCTATTGAAACCTACGATACCAGCCAACGCTTTGTGCCCAAATACAACACCTATGCAGTAAGTGTATACAACACGCTAAATGTGGGCAAAGTAAGCTGGTATGTTGAGGCAGCCTACAAAAGCCACGAAGCCATACCCGACTTTGTAGGTACTTTAATTGATAAGCCAGGCAATGTGGTGTTTACTACCCTTACCTATTCTACCAAAGGTTTTGGTGTTACTGGACAGTTTAAACGCACCGAAAACTTTGTGCTGCGCACTAGCCCCAACGAGATATTGCTAAACGGCATGGTGAGTTATATACCGCCCACTGCCAAGCAAAACTCATTGCGCCTGCTATCAAGATACAATGCGGCCAGCCAGCAGCTGGAAGAGCTGAGCTACAGTCTTGATGTGACCATGACCCCCAAAGATGGGCATGTAGTAAACTTGAACTACAGCGAAGTAAGGCTATTTAACAACGAACTGCTTTTTAGGGAAGTTTATGGCGACTACGAGTGGCGCATCAACAAAAAATTCAGGTTAGAACTGGGTTTCCAATACTTGGTATACAACCAGTTGTTTTACGAAGGCGAATCGTATAACGAAAAGAGCAGCGCGGTGGCGTACACGCCCTTTGCCGAGTTGGTTTGGAAAATAAACCGCAAGCATGCTTTGCGCTTTGAGGTGCAGCAACAAACCAATGATGGCGACTACGGTAGCTGGGTATATGGATTGGTAGAATATTCCATGGCGCCATGGTTTTCTATTGCAGTAAGCGATATGTACAACTATGGCCCAAATCCGGGCAGGGTAGATAAAGACCAACATTACTATTCGGTTTTGGCAGCCTTTCGCAAAGACCAACTCCGTTTTTCGGCAGGCTTTGTGCGCCAAGTGGCAGGCGTGGTTTGCACGGGCGGTATTTGTCGTTTCGAACCAGCTTTCAATGGTGTGCGTTTAACCTTCAATACAACCTTTTAATGGGTATCCTAAGTCTTCATAGCATGAGTCGTGCAATTACCATATCTCTTTTTGCGCTTTTGATTGGGCTGGTATCTTCCTCTTGCGAGGAGATTGGCCCCAACATAGATTTGGGCGGCCCAGGTCGCGATGCCTCGCTGGCTGATACAACGTATGTGGCGGCTACCGTTGAGGCCGCGCAAACGAAAAATGTGCTGCTTGAGGATTTTACGGGTGTACGTTGCAAAAACTGTCCGCTAGGCGCTGCTCAAGCCACCAGCCTTTTGGCGTTGTATCCTGAGAGGTTGATAGTTATTGCACAGCATAGCCAGTTTCTGAACCAACCCTACGCTGGAGAGCCCGATTTGCGCATTGATGAATCGCAGGATATTGAAACCATGTTGGCCCCTGTATTGGGCAAACCCAGCGGTGCAATTGATAGGCGTATTTTTCCAGGCGAGTCGGTAATACTGCAAGCTAGCGTAAACAAGTGGGCCAACCTTACCACACAGGCTCTAACTGAAACTACACCAGTAAACATATACATTGACAAAAATTGGAACAGCACCACCAGAAACCTAACCGTAACCGTAATGGTGCATTACACTGGCACCGAAACTGGCGAGAATAGGCTATCGGTGTTTTTGCTCGAGGATAATATTGTGGCCGCGCAGTTGCAGCCCGATGATGAAATTGACAGTAACTACGTACAGCGCCATGTATTGCGCCAAATGTTTACGCGCTTTAACGGCGAGTTGTTGGTGGGTAACAAAACCCCCGGTACCGTGTTTGTGAAGGGATTTATAATTGAAGGTGTAGATGCCGCATACAATGCCGATGAATTGGAAATTGTGGCCACGGTTTCGCGCTCTGCCGGTAGCTTTCAGGTGTTGCAGGCAGTTGGCGAAAAGGTAGTGCAATAAGAAGACACAAGACACAACCTGCCTGCCGGCAGGCAGGGACACAAGACACAAGACACAAGACACAAGACACAAGACAGAAGACACAAGACAGAAGACACAAGACAGAAGACACAAGAATAGTTTGCTGTTTCTAAATAGTTCAATTTTCTCTTTTTTTTGTTGGGTGCATATACCGTTCCCTTTTAGAGCAATTAATATATTTTGTCATTTTAGAT
>CAIOSU010000009.1 GCA_903861055.1 uncultured bacterium | reverse complement strand
GTCTGTATGAGATTAACCAGGGTATCTGGGAGGCCAATATGTCAAAGAATTGTCCACAGAAGCTCCCGTTCGACCTTATCCTAAGCCTTGGTGAGGTCTATGAAGCATTTGTAGATTGGTGTGTTTCTGTATTTGGAGCTGGCAGTTACCAGTCTGTTAATAAACATGGCATCCGTTGTACTTCGATCTGCACAAACACCGTATTGCGTCTCAATTAATATATCTGGATGACTTTTAAGGTATTGATTCGCCCTAAAAATGATGCGACAAATGGATGCTTAGGAGAACGGTATAAGTCTTCAGCTGTACCAACCTGTACTACTTTACCAGCTAACATGACTACCAAACGATCGGCAATTGACATCGCTTCATGTTGATCATGTGTAACGTGAATAGCTGTGATATTTAAACGGCGTAATAAGTCAGCAAGTTCGTCGCGCAAAGATTCTTTAAGCTTTGCATCCAGGGCTGTAAGAGGCTCATCCAATAGCAATACTTTTGGTCGTACTGCAATTGCGCGTGCTAAAGCAACGCGTTGACGTTGCCCACCCGAGAGTTCTTTCGGCTTCCTGTGTTCTAGACCATTTAGGCGAACTAAATCTACCAACTCTCCAACAGTACGCTTTATCTCTTGCGCAGATGCGCCTCTGATTTTCAGACCATAACCAATATTTGAAGCAACACTCATTTGTGGAAACAACGCGTAGTGCTGAAAAACCATACCAATACCACGACGCTCCACAGGCAAATGGGTCACGTCATCAGAGCCGAACCAAACCGTACCATCGCCATCTGATTTTTCTAAGCCAGCAATGATGCGCAGCAAAGTTGTTTTGCCACAGCCTGATGGACCCAAGAGAGCAACAACCTCCCCAGGCTCAATACACAAATTTGTTGGCTGAAGAGCCATCGTTCCGTCTAGAAACGTTTTTTCGCATTGGCGAATATCAACTGCAGTTCGCTCAAGTTCCATATTTCTTAGCTGCTAAAGAGGCAACGAATTGCATTAACCATAAAAGTGGTAAGACCACGATAAAAAATACCATGGTGTAGGCTGAACCAATTTCAATACGCATTGACGCATAACTATCTGCTAAGCCCACCGGCAATGTGCGTGTGAGTGGCGTATGAAGCATCCACGTTAAATTAAATTCGCCTATTGAGAGGGTAAAAACCATCAAGCTTCCACTCAAAATTGCGGGCAATGCGGCAGGCACCAAAATACTAAAGAATCTTTGAAAGAAACCTGCGCCTAAAGTTGCAGATGCCTCTTCCAGAGCAATGAGTTCTTGCCTTCTAAATGAAGCAGCTACCGTTCGCACCATAAAAGGAAGTGTAAAGATCATGTGACCAACCAATACAAAAGCAAAGCTTTGCCGAAATTCTCTTACCTGCCCATATGCCAGTATCAATGCTAAAGCAGTCGCAAGTCCAGGAACAGCTACAGGCAATGTCAATAACTCTTCAAACCAAATTGAAAGTTTAGATTTCGATCTTGCTAGAGCGTATGCCCCAACTACTCCAAGCAACACATTCCCGATGACGCAACTCAGTGCAATAGTTATAGAAGCAGTCACTGTATTTCCGTAATTGCTCCAAACATCTCTTAACCAACGTAAAGTAAATCCACTTTGCCATCCTTTGCTGTAGTTCTCCACTAACCCAGAAGTGATGGATAACAAAGCAGGACAGATAATAAAAAGTGAAACCAAAATAGTAAGCAGTAGCAATATCGGACTTTGTCGTATATTGCTTTTCATTTGATTTACCCAATTACAGGATCATTGCTAAAGCGTCTCGCCAAAGCCAAAGTAAGAGAAGTTACAAGTCCCAACGCAATCGACAACGATGCAGCAAGGGAGAAATTTGCATAATTGGTGAATTCGTTATAAATGGAGATGGGCAATACCTCAAATTTGCTAGCCAGAGTAAATGCAGTTCCAAATGCGCCCATAGCTGTAGCAAACACAATTGCACCGCAGGCAAGAGTAGCTGGTGCTAATTCAGGAATCCAAACATCACGTATCACTTGCAACCGAGAAGCACCTAGTGATCGCGCTACCTCCTCAAGCGAGGAATTCATTGACTCCGCAGCGGCGGTGTAAGAAGAAATTGCACGCGGCAATGAGAAATATAAATAGGCCAAAAACAAACCTAGGAAACCATAAGCGAAGGTCCATCGACCCCACCCCATGTCATCAGCAAAATTTGCAATAGTGCCTTGCCGCCCACCTAGGAGAATAATAAAAAACCCAACAATAACGCCTGGAAACGACAACGGCAAAGTAAGCAAGGAAATTAGTAGTCGTCGCCCTAGAAATTCAGTTCGCGCCAAAAAAATCCCAACGCCACCCCCTACTATCAAAGTTAGTAACGTCACCAAGACAGACAGTAACAATGTATTCAACAAACTCATAAGATATTTGCTGTCAGTAAGCACTACGAAATACATTTCCCAGCCCTTCTCAGCTGGAAGGGCTAACAATCTCGCGATTGGTAGCAACCAAAATGCACAAAAAAAAGTAACTACTGGCGCAACACACACCAGTAGCACTCGATTTACACGAACATCGTTATTGCGCACGCTAAGGAAGCCTCATGCGTACTTACTAACCCATGGTTATTGAAT
>CAIOSU010000008.1 GCA_903861055.1 uncultured bacterium | reverse complement strand
CTTGCCCACCAAACCAATGCGGTCTTTTGGGTTTATTACAAAGGAAATTTCTTTGAACAGGTCGCGGCTACCAAACGTAACCGACATATTTGCCACATTAATCATAGGGCGCAAAGATACTTGTAAATGTACGATTTACGATGTACGAAGTACGATTTAATGCAGAAATGACAAGCTTGAACCATGTGCTTTGGCTCAAAGTGCTTGCTACATAACGCTTCCCTCCTAGAAAGGAGGGGTAGGGGAGGTGTAATTCGGAGAAAATTCTCAATTAAACTAAGAGTCCTCGGTCGAGTAAAGGTCAATATGAACCTTCTACGCCTTCGGAAAATCGGGATGATCTTGTATGCGCTTTATTTGTGCACGGTGATGGTCAACGTGCTCGTACATAAACCGCAAGGTTTGCTCTAAGTTGAAACGGCCCATAATAGGGTGTTTAAACAACAGTTTTTCGGCCGATTCTTTATCAAACTCATCCAAAAACTCTTGCCACTCGGCACGTAGCTCGTTCCATTCGGCTTCTATTTCCTTAAAATCGTAGTACTCGCGTGGCTGAAACTGCGCTGCTGCGGGGGCTTCATATTTCACAGGCAACCGCAGAAAACTATTTAACAGAGCCAATCGTAAGTCGGAGGTTATGCCGCCTTTCTCTAGATCGTCAATACCTTCCACTTTTTTAGTCATGTAATTAAGGCCGTTACTCTCAGCCGTCATTAGGTGCACAAACACCTCTAGCAGGCACCAAGTATCGGGAGCTGGGCGCCAGGTACGTTGCTCATTGGTTAGGCTTCTTACTTCGCTAACAATGTCTTTGCGTTGCTTTTCTAGGCGTTCAAACTCTTTTTCCAGTACCAGTATCATTTACCAGAGTATTTAGTTTTGAATTTATCGTAAAGCTCCTGTTGATGGTCGCTCAGGTCTACTTCTCTACCTTGTATAAAGGCTGCTTCTAGTTGGTTGGTGCGCATATCTAAGGCATCGCCCAACGATATGAACAAATTAGCGTCCTTACCTGGTTCCAATGAGCCCGTTTGCTTGTCGATGCCCAATATTTTGGCAGTGTTCAAGGTAATGGCCGAAAGCGCTTGCTCTTTGGTTAATCCATAAGCCGCTGCAGTGCCTGCATGAAACGGCAAGTTGCGTTGCTCCCAACTGCCGTAAATGGTTAGGCCAATGAGTATACCTTCCTTTTGCAACAGGTAAGGCAGTTTGTAGCTTTGGTCAATATCATCCTCGGGCGCGCCGGGCAAGGCGTGCACGTTGCCCAAAAGCACGGGCACGTTAAACTGTTTCAACTGCTCGGTTACCCTCCAGCTATCTGCACCGCCTGCTATCACCAAATCGACACCAAATTCTTTCGTGAAATTAAGTGCGTGCAGTATCTCGCGGCTACCATCAACATGCACCATCAATTTGCGGCTCTTATCAAACAAGCCCTTCATGGCCTCAAACTTCAGGTTGGTAGTGGCAGGCTTGTTTTGTTGAGCGTAGGCTTGCGCCTCTTTAAAGTAATCGCGTATTTTTTCGATGTTGCCATCATATTCTTTGTTCTGCTCCACGGGTCCCGGCTCGGCCCACCAGCCAGTGCGGCGATACATTTCGGGCCAATTGAGGTGGATGGCATCGTCGGTTTTGTAGGCAGCATCTTCCCAATTCCAAGCATCTAGTTGCACCACGCTGCTCATGCCTGGTATTCGGCCACCTTGCGGGGTGGTTTGCGCTAGCATTATACCATTAAAACGTAGGGTGGGTATAATTTTGCTATCGGTGTTATAGGCTATAATAGAGCGTACGTTGGGGTTTAGGTCGCCCACTTCGTTAAAGTCGCGGGTAGGGCGCACGGCATCTACTTCGGTAAGTCCCAAGGTAGTATTGGCCGAAATAAAGCCCGGGTACACGTGTTTGCCCTTGGCATCAATAGTTTTGGCACCAGCAACGGATTGGTAAGTGGTTTGTGTGCCCGTGGCTACAATCTTTCCTTTATCAAAATGGATAAAACCGTTCTCTATAACCTGACCATTACCAATATGGATGGTGGCATTGATGATAACAATGGGTTGCTGTTGTGATGCCCCTGGGGTTGTTTGCGCCCCCAAAATGGCGGCCCAGCAGCAAAAGAGGAGCAGTAAAAGATGCTTTTTCATAGGTAGAAGCTAATGACGCAGTTTACAAAAGTGCAAAAATTTGGGAACTGTAGTGAATAAGTGAGCGCAGCATTTTAAAAGAGATGGGTTTAAGTAGTTAAAACGCCTTTTCTCCTCTCTCATTTACCACCTCATATCTATACTTGCCTCCCCATTACTACGGGTAAGTTTTCAGTGTTATTAGGTATTTCGCGGCGTAAAAAAGTAAAAGAAATTTACCATGTATTTATAAACCCCACGTACTATGAAATTTTATGAGCGCTTTGTTTCACTATTGCTACTTTTGGGTAAGTCCACTAAGGCTTTTGGCCAGCGCCCCAGTTTTGATAAGTCTAATTTTTTCTTGATGTACACGCTTGGGTTTACCATTATTGGTAGGG
>CAIOSU010000007.1 GCA_903861055.1 uncultured bacterium | reverse complement strand
TGGAATTTTGGCGATGGGCAAACCGCTACTACGCAAAATCCTCAACATAGCTATACTGCTGCAGGTTCTTATACGGTAATCTTAACGGTTCGTACGAGTTTAGGTTGTGAACAAAGTTCGTCTGCTACCGTAATCGTAGTAAATGCTCTGCCAGTTGTCGATTTCATAACACCTTCGTTTTGTTTGTCAGATATTACAGCTTCGTTTCCCAATCAATCTACCAATACCGATGGTTCTATTGCTAATTTAACCTATGCTTGGAACTTTGGCGATGCACTAAAATCTACCCCAAGCAATCCAAATACCGCAACAAGTAGAAATCCAATGCATAATTATTCGGATCCGGGCGATTACAGTATTTCACTTGAGGTAACTACGGCCCAAGGATGTTCGGTTACACAAACTAAAACATTTAGGGTAAATGGTATTAATCCTATTGCTGATTTTGAAGTAGTTAATCCGTCTAATTTGTGTAGTAAAAATTCGGTTTCATTTAGAAATAAATCGTATGTAGCGGGTTTTGGTAGTGTTACCCGATTAGAATGGTATTTTGATTATGGGAATAACCCAAGTCAGGTGCTTGTAGATAATAATCCGAGCCCCGATAAAGTATACACGTTTAGTTATCCTACTTTTAATTCGCCTGCAACTAAAAATTATTCGGTGCGTTTAGTGGCTTACTCGGGTGGTGTGTGCGTGAGTTTAGAGACTATTAAGACTATTGTTCTGAAAGCGGTACCCGAAGTAGCATTTAGTGCTTTATCTTCTGTATGCCAAGAAATTACGCCCTTTCTAATTACGCAAGCCTCGGAATTGTATAACTTTAGCGGTACCTTCCTATTTAGTGGAACGGGGGTTACCAGTTCTGGCAGATTTAGCCCCTTACTTGCTGGTGTGGGCACACATCAACTCAAGTACGTATTTACCGCCCAAAACGGTTGCGCCGATTCGGCAAGCCGGAGTATTACGGTATTTGCCACGCCAACAGTAAATGTGGGTAGAGATACCATTATTTTAGCTGGAGGTACGGTTCAATTGCAAGCGCAAGCAGCTGGCACTGGTTTAGACTACCGATGGACTCCAATTTCATATTTAAGTGATCCACAAATTGCCAATCCGATTGCATCTCCCAATGAAGATATACTATATACGCTTAATGTTTCTTCTAATCAGGGCTGTTTGGCTGCAGATAATATATTTATTAAGGTATTGCAGTTGCCCGAAATTCCGAATGCGTTTACGCCTAATGCCGATGGTTATAACGATGTGTGGAACATTCGCTATCTAGAAAGTTATACCAATGCTACCGTAGAGATTTTTAATCGCTATGGACAACAAGTTTATTATTCGGTGGGCTATGCCAATCCTTGGGATGGTCGTTTTAAAAGCGAAGAATTGCCCATGGGCACTTATTACTATATCATTAATCCGGGAAATGGACGAAAAGCCATGACTGGAGCTGTAACGCTAATTAAATAATATGAAATTAAGGTACTGCATTCTTGTTTTCATGTGTTTAAGCAGGGGTATTTTTGCTCAGCAAGTGCCTCAATACACTCAATATAGTTTAAATAGCTTCTTAATTAATCCTGCCGTAGCCGGAATTGAAAATTATACCGATTTGCGTTTTGGCAACCGCATGCAATGGACGGGTTTAACAGGTGCTCCACAAACCAAATACGTATCTATGCATACTGCTTTGGGTAAAAATTATTTGGGTGATAATGCAAATTCTTTTTCGGGAACCGGAGAAAACCCCATGAGTAGAAGTTTTGTACAAAGCTATCAAGCTGCTGCCCCACACCATGGTGTGGGTGTTATTGCTTTGGTAGATAAAACGGGTCCCTTGAAAAATACCGAAGTGAAATTGAATTATGCATACCATTTGGGTATTTCTAGTCAATTGAACTTATCGGTTGGCGTTTCTGCAGGCTTCAATCAGGTTGCTTTAGATGCGGCTAGTATTACCTTCGAAAATCCAGGAGATCCTTTCTTTTCTGCCACTAATTTTCAAAAAGTGGTACCCACGTTGAGTGTAGGAACATGGGTGTATGGATCTCGTTTTTATGGGGGAGTAGCCATTCATCAGCTTTTACCTAATCGTACCTTATTTTTAAGCAATACCGTTGCACATTCCGAGAAGTTAAATCCTCAAATTCTAATTAATGCAGGTTATAAAGTGTCGTTAAGTGAAGATATAGCTGCTTTTCCATCAGTTTTAATAAATT
>CAIOSU010000006.1 GCA_903861055.1 uncultured bacterium | reverse complement strand
GGGGTAGCCAAACTAGCGACCTTTACTTCTCCCACTGCTTTAGATTGTGTCCCATTTTGTCGCGCTTGGTCATGAGGTATTTTTCGTTGTGAGGATTGCTGCACACTTCAATAGCAACGGTATCCACTATTTCCAAACCGTAACCGATTAATCCTGTGCGTTTTTTAGGGTTATTGCTCATCAGGCGTAACTTAGTTACACCCAGATCACGGAGTATCTGAGCACCTACGCCATAATCGCGTTGGTCGCTTTGAAAACCAAGTGCCAAGTTAGCTTCAACCGTATCTTTACCCTCTTCCTGCAATTTATAGGCCTTCAGTTTGTTCAAAAGTCCAATGCCCCTGCCCTCTTGGTTCATATAGAGCACAACACCTTTCCCCTCTTTCTCCACCATCTCCAGCGCAGCATGCAATTGGTCTCCGCAATCGCAACGCAATGAGCCTAAAATATCGCCTGTTAGACAAGATGAATGCACGCGCACCAATACCGGTTCTCCTTCTTTCCACTCGCCTTTTACCATAGCAAGGTGGGTTTCGTTGGTAGTTATCTGGTTATAGGCAATCAGTTTAAAATCGCCATATTTAGTGGGCATTTCAACTTCAACCTCGCGCTCAATCAAGCGCTCCTTACTCATGCGGTAGGCAATGAGATCTTCGATAGAAATGATTTTCATATCGAATTTCTTCGCAATTTCCATCAGTTGTGGCATGCGAGCCATAGTACCGTCCTCGTTCAATATCTCCACCAATACCCCTACTGGTTCAAAGCCCGCCAAACGAGCCAAATCTATGGTAGCCTCGGTATGTCCTGCACGGCGTAATACACCGCCTTTACGTGCTCTTAAAGGGAATATATGACCTGGGCGGCTAAAATCCTCTGGTTTTGTATTGGGATTAATAATCGCCTGAACTGTTTTAGCACGGTCACTTGCTGAAATACCAGTAGTGCAGCCATGACCAGTTAAGTCGATAGATACCGTAAAAGCCGTTTTGTGAATGTCGGTATTGCTATTTACCATTGGCAATAACTCCAACGTATCGGCAAGGTCTTCCACTATCGGAGCACAAATAAGGCCACGTCCATGTGTAGCCATAAAATTGATTATCTCTGGAGTAACGTTGCGGGCTGCAGTTAAAAAGTCACCTTCATTTTCACGGTCCTCATCATCTACTACAATTATCAATTTGCCATTCTTAATGTCTTCAATGGCTTCTTCTATGGTATTCAGTTGCACGGTATTGAGTTTTGTTCAGTTTCGTTTAGTAGGCTGCCAAGCGTCATGCTGCACACCCTTTATGGATTTAAACCAGCCAATTAGTAAGGCAAGGTTCATTTGGTAAAAGTACGATAGATAACGCAAGACAGCTATTTGCATTTGCAATCGGCTTAATACAACATCCACCAATACTAGAATTAAAATAATGTTCTGACATAGAAACGCTATACAGTAAAACAAGTTCATTTCCCACAAAAAGGTATTGGCAATAAATGCCCCGATAAGCAAGAATGGACCCAACCAGCGCAGTAGCTTGTGCGACCAAAATGTAAATGCCACCATACTTACAGGAGGTAATAACATCTTCCAGAATACACCCAAGTTCTGATAGTTGCCCATGTTAATGCGCACTTTGCGTTGAAACTCAACTGGCAGTTCGTCGCTGGCATTTTCGTAGCAGATAGCAGCAGGCTCTACATGGCTTTTTCCGCCATTTTGAAGCACTTTCATGCTTACATAAAAATCATCGGAACGAAAGTTGGCCGGAGCTGGGGTAAAGAACTGCTGTTTAACTGCATAACAAGCGCCGAACGCTCCCCATAATATGACCAAATACATTACCTTCCCAGTATTTTATCTGATTCTCAATGAATATATAACTTTTCTCTTGTTTGAAAATGCCATCCTGTTTTTTACCCTCGTTAATGATGCTACCTCCCACCAGGCCCATTTTGGGGTCAGCAAAACGCTTTACTAATTGATAGATGGTATTGGGTTCGAAAAATACATTGGCATCGGTAAGTATCAAAATATCGTTAGGCTCAATATCGGGAATAGTAGCATACATGCTGTTCACCATACCTATCTTGCCAGTTTTGGCAGGAAACAAAGTGTAAAATACATTGGGGTATTGCGCTGTTGCTGCTTCCAGCATAGCATTGCTGCCATCTGTTGAGCCATCAGAACCAAAATGCACGTGGACCTTATGATTGGGGTAGGTAGAGGTAACAGAGCTAGCTATTTTTCTAGCCAATACCTTTTCCTCATTGTATACCGCTATCAGAATATGTACTTGGGGTAAATGCGAGTCGTTTTCTTTAAAAACCAAAGGATTTTTAGAGACAAGTATACTTGATAACAACTTGACAAACAACGGATAGAACAGATAACTGTAAAGTATTGCCGCAACACAAATCCAAAATATTACTTGGGCAACAATCATATCCCGAAGGCTCTCTGGTAGAACTCAATTAATTGTTCAGCAAAGGTAAGGTTATTATATCGGCTTTCGATAAGCTCCCGTGCATTTTCGCCAAGAGCAGACACCCTGCTTTGGTCTAAGAGTAAATGCTCCAACTTATCAATAAACTCCAGTTCATTATTAGCGATACTTATATTTAATCCATCTGAGTAGCCAATACCCTCAGCACCGATACTAGTGGAAACGATTGCTTTTTTCATAGCCATGCCTTCAATTATCTTTATGCGCATGCCGCTACCTGAGAATAATGGTACTATCATAATGGCGTTTCCAGCAATAAAGCCCAGCGCATCTTCAATCTCGCCTAAAATATGCACTCCATTGCCGCTCAGCTCGTTCATCCAATTAGGCATATTTCTGCCAGCAACATAAAATTCTATGTCAGGTTGTTTTGCCTTAAGGATAGGCCAAACATCTTGCACAAACCACTTTACGCCTTCTTGGTTGGGCAACCAATCGAGCCCACCGATAAAGAAAATGGTATTAGGTTTTGGTTGACTGTTTTGATATGGCTCATACCTATCCAAATCGCTGCCACAGGGGGTTGCAAACATTTGTACCGGTGAACCCATTGCTTTCATCTTGCCCTCATCCTCTGGGCTAATGGGCACAATGGCATCATAACGGTGCAGTTGTGCCAGCTCATATTGCTTCAATCTGCCAGCTTGCAAACCCAAGTAAAACTTCTTAAGCGGATTTTTTTCGTTGGCGGCCAAGCGTTCCCATATCTCGCTCTCTACATTATGCGAGCGCATTACAACGGGGCCTTTAAAGTGTTTCCTAATGGTATC
>CAIOSU010000005.1 GCA_903861055.1 uncultured bacterium | reverse complement strand
ATCGCGTTCGCCAAGCCATCTCACCACGGCATTAATTTGTTATTCAGCACCTCTCTAAAACAAAAAGAGGCGCTTACCTAGTAAGCGCCCCCTTTGGTTCATCAGCCACCGATTTTGCCCGTCCTAATGACTGATGTTCCTGACAATCCGACAAATTCTAGCCTGTCCGGCCATATCTTCTATGCGCGCAGTATATATGCCTGCGGTAAGGTTGTTTATGTTTATTTGGTCTTGGTTGGTGCCATTTAGTTCTTCATGTATCACCAAAGCCCCAAGCGTGTTATAAATTGCTATCGATTTAAGTTGCCCACCTGGTGCCGATATATGCAGGCTATTGGTGGCAGGGGTTGGGTAAACTTTGGCATCCAGCAAGTTTCCTATCTCATTTACATCCGTAAACTGTTTGGCGGTAATGGTTAGGTCTTCGGTGGCAACGGTCAACTCCACGCCCGATGCGTTAATCATTCTAGTATTACCGAAAGCAAAAGTCATTGGGGCAGTTATAAAATCTTTTCCCGTAATGTCGTCTTGCATTACAATGTTCACTTGGCAAATTTCGCCATTGCCATTTATGGCCCCTTGCATTGTACGCGTAATGCCAATATCAATTTGACCAGCAGTAGGTATGTTGTACTCTAGCGTTATGGCTTCATTGCCGGTGGTGTTAAGCCAGTTGTTGGGGTAGGCAACAGTTATGCTATCGGGCACTACCAGCGTTGGGTCGTAAAAAACGCTAAAGGCAATGCCGTAAACATCTTCAGCTGGTTGATCCACGGTTCCTAAATTAATCGGAATCGTGATATTGGACCCCGCCACTACCGTATCATCAAAAGCGATGAACTGCAGGACGGGGTCCGTTACAGAACCACGTAGACCTTCTTGTTTCGCATGCACTTGGCCATAATTTTGCACTATAGCCAGCGTGTCATTTATATCTACCACACCGTTGCCATCGCAATCGGCGTGCTTAAAGTTTACACCATTAATAAAATCCCAAGCCCAATCGTTGCCAGCTTGCGCGGTCCAATTGGTGGTTGCGAACGGCCGATTTGGTCCAGTATATCCAAAAGCAAGGCCAACTGGCAACAAATCGTACATGTTGGCATTAAAATCGCTATTGGCATCACCGGGCCAAACCGGCGCCCCGCAATTTGTAACGTACAGTTTAAACACCCGTGTTTGGCTAAAATAAACCGGACACCCGTTATCCGTAACCTTTAGCCTAAGCAGGTATGGCAGCGCCGATACGTTACTTGTATCTACAATCCAAAAGAAATCTAAAGAAGGGTGCGCACCACCGTTTATGGTGATGGTTGCTCCCGGTATAGTTTGCAACGTATCTAGAGCCAGCAGTTGAGTGGTGTCTTGGTCGTCGGTATATATCCTAAACGAAAAGGTATCTCCAACACAAACGTATTGGGTTATAACATTAGTACTATCAAAGCCGCTTAAGGTTGGCGGAGCATTGTATGGTACCAGGTTACGCACAAAAAAATGTACATCTCTTAGGGTAGTGCCAACCAGCACCCCACCACGATATTCCCTTACTCTTAAAGCCAACACGGCATCTTGCACGGTGGTGGGCGTAATACTCAAAATACCTGTTATGGCATCAATGGTAGCAGGTGGTAAAGAGTTCATAGGGTTGGCAGCCGTAAATGGCGGATTGTATGGGTTGGTGGTGCTGGCCGTTCTAAAAGGCTCCACCACTTCATATACTAACGAGTCGCCATCAACATCGGTGGCACTGAAATCTAAATAGTAAGTTTGCCCAGCGGTAAGGTAAAAACTAGGCGGTGCATTAAACGAGGCAGAGTTGTTAAAGTTAACCGTACCAGTATTTAACTGCGATTGCAGCGCAAAACTGGATGAGACGATGGACAAGTTGCTAATGGCCCCGCTGCGGCAACACTCACTTACCGATAGTATGTAATCGGTGCAGTGCTGCGGCAAAGCAATGGTGTCTCGATATACTTCTTCAAAAATACCACTAAAAGTAGAGCCGCCTTGACAATCGGATAGATTTTGGTTTGCAGGGCAAAGTGGGGTAACCTCTCCACTCGATACCAAACTCATGGTATAAATGGTACCACTGATACCGCACGAGCTCGATTGTACCAATAAATCGCTAATGCCAGTACCCGAAAAACTTTGGCAATCCCTATAAAACCGCAGGGTTACCTCATAGTCGTTCCCCCCAAGATAGCGGTAACTAAGGTCGCCGCCCATGGGCACTAAGTGCGATGCTTTGACCGTAAAGCCAGCAAAGCTTAATAGGATGAATAATATGAGGCTCGTTTTTTTCATGTTGAAGTTGCTCTTTGGGCTTCTTACAATACAAATGTAATGGGTACTATGCTAGATAAAAAAGACATTTTTTGGCAATCGTGGAATCGGTATTATGTTAATGTTTGTGAGTTGATTGTTTTAAATGCTCGTAAATACTTAGTTTTGGTTTAAGTAGTTTTGGTTGATTTTATCAAAATCGTGGAATTGAGGTGCTATGAGAAATAGTAAATTGTTTGATATTATTCAATTGCTGACACCTAAAGAACGAATTAGGTTGCAGGAGTTAGTATATTCTCCATACTATAACAAGCACCAAAACAGCCAAAAACTGCTAAGCTACTTGCTGGAAATTATTGATTCTGATGCCGACAGCAGTTTGTTTAGCAAAGAGGCGGCATTTGCGCATTTGTTCCCTGATGAGGCTTACGATGTACAGCGGATTAAAGATGTAATGAGTTTGCTTACCAAGCTGGTAGAGCAATATCTGCAGTTGGTAAATTATGATAAGGAGCCCATTGTGGGGCAATTATATCTGCTGCGTGAGCTTAGGAGCCGCAATTCCGGAAAGTACTTTGAACAGGCCGAGCGGGCAATTCGCCAAAATTTGGAACGAACCAAAGACGATAGCGAACGACACCGCTGGGGTTTTGAACTGGAAAGCGAAGCCGATACTTATTTTATGTCGCAATCGGCAAGGGCGCAGCACGAAAGCATACAGCACCGTTCCAATCACCTGGATAGGTATTATTTGCTGAACAAGCTGCGGGTAAGTTGTGAAATGATAAACCGTAGCAACATTGTAAAAGTGAAATACGAGATGCCTTTTCTAAACGAGGCTTGCCAGCACTTGGATGCACACCCTGAACTGTATGCCGGCGAGAAACTGTTGTTGGCCTACTACCGAATTCTAAAAGCCCTTACCGAGCCCGACAATGAAACGCATTACCTTGCCTTGATTACTTACCTAAACGAAAACGTAACGGCTTTTGATGCCAACGAGGCCCGAGGCATGTACGATTATGCCAAGAACTACTGCATCAAGAAAATAAACAGCGGCAAAAGCGAGTACTTGCAGCGTTTGTTTGAGGTATATAAAGCCTTGCTGCACAATAAGGTCATTTATCAAAACGGAATACTTACTGAGTGGGATTATAAGAACATTGTTACTGTTGCCACGCGCCAAAAGGAGTACGATTGGTGCCACGAGTTTATAGAGTACAACCGCCCATTGCTTGACCCTGCCCAACGCGACAACGCCTACACCTACAACTTGGCCATGCTGCACTATAGCCGCAACCAACTAAAAGAGGCCATGACCTTGTTACGCGATGTGGAGTTTACCGATTTGTACTATGGCTTAGGCGCTAAAACCACGCTACTGAAAACCTATTACGAACTTGACGAACTAGATGCCTTCTTTAACATGATTGATACGTTCCGTACCTTCTTAAAGCGCAACAAACTCATTAGTGAGTACCAATATAAGGTAAATAGCAATCTCTTAAAGTTTGCCAAAAAACTAGCCTCCCTCAAAAACAAGAAGGGCGTAGTTTCCAACAATGCCTTTGACAAAGAACTGCAAGCCCTCCAAAAATCTATTACCTCAACCAAAGAAATTACGAATGTAGATTGGTTGAAGCTAAGGATGGCGGAGCTGAGTTAATTTGGAAATGGGAATTCAATATTTTTTAAGTTAAATAGACTTTATGTGGGGAGATAAAGAAAACCCAATAGTGAATATCACTTTTACTTTTGCTCTTGAAATAATTAGGTTTTGTGAGGAGCTGGAAAATAACAGGAAGTTTGTTATCTCAAATCAATTGTTAAAGTCTGGAACCTCAATAGGTGCGCAGGTTCGTGAAGCGCAGAATGCCGAAAGTAGAGCTGATTTTGTTCATAAAATGAAAATTGCAGCAAAGGAATGTGACGAAACAATATATTGGCTCAGCTTGTGTAAAGAAGCCTATCCATTAGCTAACTGTGACATCCTAATTGCCAAGGCTAAGGAAATCACTTTGATACTCTCCAAAATCATTTCAACTTCGAAAAAATCATTGTAGCATTTTTCCATTTTCAAATTGGAACATTT
>CAIOSU010000004.1 GCA_903861055.1 uncultured bacterium | reverse complement strand
GCGCATAGTTGCTGGTAAAGAGCCGGCAAGTGCCTACTTCCGTTCGCTTTCGCGTATTACCGATAGCCTCGAGAGCCGCCGAAACTTACCGGGCTATATTGTTACCAACGGCCTCGCACAATGGGATTTGCAAAATGCCCTGCGGCTAGAACGTTGGAAAAAACAGCACCGCTCTGCCCTAGCGCAATGGTTTGAAGTAGCTGGCGAGTTCGATGCCCTGCTAAGCCTAGCCAACCTGCACTACAACAAACCCAACTTCGCCTTCCCAACGCCCGAAACCAATGATTTTCAATTAGAAGTCATTGAACTTGGGCATCCATTGCTGAACGATAAAGAGCGCATTACCAATAACTTAAGCATCCCCACTTCGGGCTACATTATACTCATAACTGGGGCCAATATGGCGGGCAAAAGCACCTTCCTAAGGGCTGTTGGCATCAATATGGCCTTGGCCTGCGCTGGCGCACCGGTTTGCGCCCAAAGCTTCCGGTTTGTGCCCATGGAAATGTATACCAGCATGCGCACCACCGATTCGTTGCAAAAACATGAATCCTATTTCTTTGCCGAATTGAAACGCCTGCAAAGCATCGTAAAGGATTTGGAGGCGGGCAAAAAGTACTTCATTTTGCTAGATGAAATACTAAAAGGCACCAACAGCACCGACCAACACCTGGGCTCCGAAGCCCTCATTGAAAGGCTTTTGGCCCTTGGTGCATCGGGTATGGTGGCCACCCACGATTTGGAACTGGGCGAACTGGAAGCCCGCCACCCGGGCCATGTGCGCAACCAATGCTTCGAAATTGTGATTGACGGCAACCAAATGCACTTCGACTATAAACTTCACGACGGCATAACCCAAAACTTCAACGCCAGCCTCTTGATGAAAAACATGGGAATTGTTTAAATGAGAAATGACAGATGAGAAATGAGAAATAAGAAATGACAGATGACAGATGACAAATCAACTAATAACCCTCGCCCAAGGCGAGGCAAGCAATAAACCAATAACCCTCGCCCAAGGCGAGGCAAGCAATTAACAAATAACCAATAACTTATAACCAATAACTAATTACCACGTTGCCAGCGTTCCTTCGGTGGCAAAAGGCTCGTAGGTCATGCTCTCCGGTGTTTCTTCGTACAACTGGCCTGCACTGGTTTTAATTTTCGTAAACAGTCCTCTCCGCGGGTTACTCAACATTCTCTGCTCCTTGCTGCGTATCGGGTGCGGACTAGCCGGCGGCAACTTGGCCTCTTGTGCAGCCAGCTCGGCCTCCTGCTGGCGTTTTGCGGCTAAGCGCTTTTTCGTTTCGGCACCTCGCTGCGCCAACAGCTTAAAGTGCTCTTCTTCGGGTAGTTTATTCTCCTCCATAAACTCGCACATAGCCTTTATGGCACGCGTAGTATCGTTCTCTTCGCCCTGGTAGTCGGGGTTGGGTACTACATAACCCTGAAAAATGGCATTATCAACAGGCGCAATGTCTTTGGGGCGCACATCTAGGTCAAGGTTGTAGTAAGTGCCGGTTAAGGTCGGGTAGTTATCGGTATCCTCTACAATGGCTTCCTCAGGGTTTTCGGTTAGCTCAACTTCCGGCGGTGTCCAGCGCAGGTTCCATTCCTTAAATTTTCGCTCCAATATCCACATGTATCGCTTGCAGCCTATATGGTCTTTTATAACCGCCCCAAGCAATTGCTGGCGCAGCCGCACATAACCCGTACGCAGGATAGTAAATAAATCAATATACAGCGGGTCGGCATCGGGTATGGGCATTTGCCGCAGGGCGCGGCTTTTGTAGCGCTGAAACGTGCGGTAGCTAATGCGGTGCTCAACAAACAGCTCTTCGTTCAGCATCATTACCATGTCTTCGTCGGTACAGGCCAATAGCAGGTTTTCTTCTTTAACCAGATTGCGGAAGATTTGCAATATCTCCCGATTAATTTTGGGTGGGCGGGGCATAGGTTTAGGGGAATTTGAGAATTTGAAAATTTGGAAATTGGGGAATTTGAGAATTTGGAAATTAGGTAATTTGAAAATTTGAAAATGGAAAACAATAAATGGGAAAGGAGAAATGAGAAATAGCAAATGAGAAATAACAGATAACAGATGAGAAATGACAGATGAGAAACAAGAAATTAAAAATGAGAAATAACCAGTTAACCCATGCTCTCGCCTGAAGTGATACGAGGCAAGCTATCTGCCATGGACCATGGACCATGGACTATGGACCAATCAACCAATCAACTAATCAACTAATTACTAATTTACAACTGTGTTTTATTCTTCGCAAGTAGAAGTTAAAATAATTTTATACAACTGCTACTATCAATTGTAATTCAATTGATTAAGTTTTCAAACTCTCCCATCACCTACTGCTAATTGTATTTGCCGGAGGCCACTTTGGGCAACAAAAAAGCCGTTGCCAATAAACGTTGGCAACGGCTTCAGGCTATTGTATGTAGGGTGTGTTTATTGCTTTACCAACTTACCGCTGGCTAGGCCGCTTTGGGCGTGTATTTTATAAAAGTACACGCCTTGTGGCACTTGCTGCCCATCCCAAAAGATGGTTTGCTGCCCAGGTGCAAGGTGGCGGCTCTCCGTGTGCACGCGCTGACCCGCCATGTTATACACCTCAAAAGTATGGTTGCCCGCCTCGGTTACCTGCAACTGTATAGCTACATTAACGGTAAACGGGTTTGGCAATACCACCGACGATAACGTAGGCAGTGTCGTAATGCCCGAGGTACCATCCTCATAAGTATCGTAGTAATAAAAAGCGCGGATGTTGTTTTCCAGCCCGCTACCGAAATTTTCTTGGTAAAACAGAGCAACCCATTGGTTGAAAGCGTTGTAAGTATAAACGGTACTATACTGGTCGTTCCAAGCACCCGAAACATAGGTACTGTTTAAATAAGTTAATACATTGCCAGCCGCATC
>CAIOSU010000003.1 GCA_903861055.1 uncultured bacterium | reverse complement strand
GCCCCTTTGGGGCGTTCCAACGTTTGGTTAAGAAATACTCCTTAAAACCGTTTCCGCAACGGTGATATTCCATGTTGGCATTGGGGCAACGCCCTATGAACGCAACGTGTTTCCGGAAATGCATCCTGTTCGTCGGGCGGTGCCCGACGCTAGCAGTATGGTGCCCCTTTGGGGCGTTCCAACATAACACCTCGGGAAAAGCTCACAACCATTTTTCGCAGTTACAGGCTTATTTGTGCGCAATTCAAAACTAACCCGCACATCGTACATGGTCAAATCAGCACATCGGTAATGCGGCAGATCGGTAAATCAGCACATCGGTAAATCGGTACATTAGCACATCAGCACATCAGCACATCGGTAAATCGGTACATCTGCACATCGGTACATCAGCTCATTAGCACATCGATACATAATCTTTTCTATCTTCGTAGCAAACGCATACCGCTATGAAAAAAGTGTTCCGCAACGCCGATGAGGCGATACACGACATACCCGATAACGCCACCATTATGCTCGGTGGCTTTGGCCTGTGTGGCATACCCGAAAACAGTATTACGGCCTTGGTAAAAAAAGGCGTTAAGGGTCTTACTTGCATCAGTAACAACGCCGGGGTGGATGGTTTTGGGCTGGGCCTATTGCTAGAAACGCGCCAGATAAAGAAGATGATAAGCAGCTATGTGGGCGAGAATGCCGAGTTTGAGCGTCAACTGTTGGCCGGCGAGTTGGAAGTAGAGCTTACCCCGCAAGGCACCCTTGCCGAAAAGATAAGGGCCGGTGGCGCAGGCATACCTGCCTTTTATACCGCTACGGGCTACGGTACCGAAGTGGCAGAGGGCAAGGAAGTGAAGGTGTTTGATGGCAAAAACTACATTATGGAGCAAAGCCTTACCGCCGATTTTGCCATTGTAAAAGCCTGGAAAGGTGATACTATGGGCAATTTGGTTTTCAAGGCCACAGCGCGCAACTTCAACCCCATGATGGCCACCGCTGGCAAAGTAACCATTGCTGAAGTAGAAGAGCTAGTGCAGCCCGGTGAACTGGACCCCAACGAGATACACACGCCCGGTATTTTTGTGCAGCGCATTTTCCAAGGAGCTAATTATGAGAAGCGGATTGAGCAGCGGACGGTCCGTAGATAATTTGAAAATGTGTCAATTTGAAAATTTGAAAATGGTGTGCCGTGTAATTTTCAAATAGTACTTACTATGAGAAACGATAAGGAAAATGTAATTGTCAATATGACTTTTCGTTTTGCAATTGAAGTTGTTCAAGTTGCGGAAGAATTGGAAAGTAAGCGAAAGTTTGTTTTAGGAAACCAACTTCTTCGCTCAGGCACATCCATTGGTGCAATGGTTAGAGAAGCACAAAATGCCGAAAGTAAAGCTGATTTTATACATAAACTGAAGATTGCGGCAAAGGAATGTGACGAAACGGTATACTGGTTAGAACTTTGTAAAGAGGCCTATTCATTAGAAAGGTGCACTGTATTAATTAATAAGGCTAATGAGATTATGTTGGTGCTTTCAAAAATCATCGCAACAACCAAGAAATCATTAAGGGTATAACACCATTTTTAAATTGTCAAACTTTCAAATTTTCAAACTGGCTTTGCCATTTTCAAATTAGCTCATTTTCAAATTTTCAAATTTGATTTACCATGTTAGATAAAGAAGGAATCGCGAAACGCATTGCACAGGAGTTGAAGGACGGATACTACGTAAACCTAGGTATCGGCATCCCAACGCTGGTAGCAAACTATATACCCGAAGGCATTGACATTACCCTGCACTCCGAAAACGGTTTGCTGGGCATGGGGCCGTTCCCTACCGAGGAGCAAGTAGATGCCGACTTGATAAACGCGGGCAAACAGACCGTGACTACCCTGCCAGGCAGCAGCTTCTTCGATTCGGCCTTTAGCTTTGGCATGATTCGCGGCGGCCATATCGACCTTACCGTGTTGGGTGCCATGGAGGTATCAGAAAACGGTGATATTGCCAACTGGAAGATACCAGGCAAAATGGTGAAAGGTATGGGTGGTGCTATGGACCTAGTGGCCGGCACCGAAAACATCATTGTGGCCATGATGCACCAAAACAAAGCGGGCGAAAGCAAGCTATTACCCGAATGCTCCTTGCCCATTACGGGCCTTGGCGTGGTAAAGCGCATAGTAACCGAACTGGCTGTGCTGGACGTATTGCCCAACGGTGGAGGCTTTAAGCTGCTAGAGCGTGCCCCTGGTGTATCGGTAGAGGAGATTAAGAAAGCTACTGCTGGTAAGCTAATTATTGATGGTGATGTGCCTGAGATGAAGTTGGATTGATAAGGTACTGTAACCGCGAGTGAAGAAGCCATGCGTGTCATTCTGAGTCTCGTTTGAAACGAGAAAGGGTGCGCGCGATGGCTGTTGGGGCGAGCAATGAGCTTGCAATTTCGGCGTAAGTTCTCGTCCGAGCAACCCCCTCCCAACCTCCCCCTGACCCATTCGACAAGCTCAGGGGGACATGGGGAGGAGCCCGAAAATTCACTGCTTAGTTTTGGGGGATTGCTTCAGGCCATTGATGGCTTAAATAGACTTGAAAATTATCATTTGGCCTTCGCAATGACGGGTCATTTTAAACGCATAGTACCATGCAAATAATCCACAATAACCACCTCATAGAAGCCCCGGAATGGGCAACCACCAACCGCAGTTTTCGGTATGGCGATGGGTTGTTTGAGACCATCCTTTGGCACCACGGCAAGGCTCCATTTTTATCACTGCACTGGTCGCGTTTGAGCCAAAGCGCGGCCTATTTAGGCATGGATTTACCCTCCTATTTTACCGAAGCGTATCTTGCCGAACAACTGCCCATTTTAATCAATCATAACCAAATAGAAGGCCCCGCCCGCATCCGCATTACCCTGTATAGAGATAGTGAGGGTACTTACAAAACTTTATCAAATAAGGTAGGGTTTACTATTGATTGCCAGTTGATTGATGTTAAACAGTTAGAGTTTGCTGAAAGAGGCTCACTAGTTGGGATTTATAAAGAAAATTTAAAAAGTACGGGACTGTTAGCCAACATTAAAACCACCAGTGCTTTGCTATATTGTTTAGCAATACAGTATGCAAAAGAGCAAGGTTGGGACGATGCCCTGCTGCTAAACGCCAAAGGCAATGTCATTGAAGCTACGAGCAGTAATTTGTTCTTGGTAAAGGGTAGCGCACTGCACACACCACCCCTCAAAGAAGGCCCACTAGACGGGGCAACCCGCAGGCTGGTTTTTGAGTTGGCCATGGAAAAAGGCTACAACATTTCGGCTGGACCAGTGGAGGAAAAAATGCTGTTAGACGCCGACGAAATTATCCTCACCAATGCCATCCAAGGCATCCGTTGGGTAGGGCAATACGGCACTAAAACGTATGGCAACCAAGTGGCAAGTAAGTTGCATGCGGCGTGGTTGGAAAGGGTGAAATAAATGAATCACTATTGCATAAAAACGGTCCGTCATTGCGAAAAATGTCCCATGAGCTTTTCGCGATTGGACATTTTGAAGCAATCCCTTCCAACGTAGCATGATTCACAAAGGCTGATACCTTTGCACGAAATATACAAAGGGAAGTGCAGGTTTGCCAATTTCCCGCATC
>CAIOSU010000002.1 GCA_903861055.1 uncultured bacterium | reverse complement strand
CTTTGGGCGTTTTCCCTACCAAAAAAATTACAGTTAGTAAATCTTGGGTTGAGCCCTTTTAATGAAAAAACAAACGAACATTTTCAGGTCGGCTGGTGCTGGTGTAGTTACCATTAGCATGGTCTATTTGGCCTTTGGCTTATCATGGATTTTGTTTAGCGATGCATTGGTACAAAAACTATTCTCCGACTCAAACACTGGCACTATTACTATAATTCAGACCTACAAAGGTTTGGCTTATGTTATCATTACTACCATATTGTTGTTATTTCTGGTGGGCGGTTTTGCAGCCAGGCTAAAATTAGCCATCGAACAAAAGCAAGATACAAGCAATGCGCTAAAAAAATTAATGAATGAGGTAGGTGTGGGTATCGGGCAGTTAGATATTCACGGACGGTTTACATACGCAAACCCCGATTGCTGTATGTTTTTTGGGATAACTGAAGAGGAGCTTATGCTCAAAACCATTTTTGAACTCACTTACACCGACGACCTTACGCAAGAGAGAAAAAACTGGGACAAACTATTGCGGCGCGAGACAAGTAACTTCAAAATAAATAAGAGGTTTGTAAACAAGCTTAACCAAACAACTTGGGCACAAGAGAAAATTTCAATTGTAGAGGATAACCAACGTGACCCAAAATATTTTGTACTAGTTGTAAGCAGTATAAATGAATTAAAAGAGGCGGAGAATAAACTCGAAGAGAATATTAGATATTACCAAAGCTTATTGGAAAACTCTTTTGATGGAGTTAGCATTATTGACAGTTCTGGAATAATTAAGTACCAAACCCCTTCTGTTGAAAAAATCATAGGCTACACACCAGAGTCAAGATTGGGTGCTAGCTCGCTTTCTTTGATTGCACCCGAAGACTTTCCAAAAGTACAAAGCATACTTGCTGATTTGGTAAGTGGCAAAACCAATGAAGCGCGCACAATCATCAAATATAAAAGATCTGACAACCAACTCAGATTTTTAGATATTTATGCTAAAAGCATGTTAAAGGATCTTGTGGTTGAAGGAATTGTAATCAATTTTAGGGATATAACCGAAAAGTATTTAATTGAAGAAAAACTAATTGAGAGTGAAGAACAGTATAAGCTGCTATTTTTGCACAATCCGCTGCCTGTGTTTATTTACGATACCAAAACGTTGAATTATCTTCAGGTAAACGATGCAGCGGTAAAGCGATATGGTTACAGCAGCGAAGAGTTTTTAAGCATGACGATTAAAGACATAAGGCCAGCAGAGGATATACAAAAAGTGCTGGAAGATATAGCCAAAGTAGACAACAACGAACTAGAGAAAAGGCAAATATGGAGACATCTTACCAAAGGCGGCGAATTGATTTATGTTGAAATATCGGCAGTAAACATTCAGTATAACGGGAAGTCAGCTCGAATGTCGATAGGAAATGATGTAACGGATATAATTGAAAACCAGGAGAACATTCGCCAAAGTGAAGAACGCTATAGGCACTTGGTTGAAAACTTACCTGCAGGGGCTGTATTGGTTCAAAGCGAAAGCATTTATTTCAACAAGGCAATATCGGAAATAACAGGTTATAGCTTAGAGGAGATT
>CAIOSU010000001.1 GCA_903861055.1 uncultured bacterium | reverse complement strand
GAGTTTAAAAAACAGTGCAATGCTAATTATATACTGAGCCAAAGGCGCAAGCCTTTGGCTTCTTAGTTGTAAGTAAGGCTATTATCAACTTGCCATTTACCATGCGTTGAAAGTTTAATGAAACCGCAATTAAAATACCTAGTAACACGGGTATACTTGCATATTTTAAATGGTAATTTTACGCTGCTAAAGTGCTACATTGCGTATAGGTTTGGTTAAATTAGCGTTTCTGCAAACCAACTGACACGGGAATTAACAAAAAACTACAGCTTTTACTATGGGTAATTTCACACAAGACGATGTATTTGGAGGTCGTTACAAGCTAACCCGAAAACTAGGCATTGGCGGCTTTTCAGAAGTTTGGCAAGCAGAAGACGAAATGACAGAGGGTACTGTAGTTGCTGTAAAAATATATGCTCCCGAAAAAGGGCTCGACGAATATGGTCTTAAACAGTTTCGCAGAGAGTATTCTCTTACACAGCCACTTAACCACCCGCACCTGCTTAAAGCATCTTATTTTGACATTGCCGACGGTTCACCGTTCTTGGTAATGCCCTATTGCTCTAAAGGTTCGGTAGGTCATAAACTAATGGAGCACCAAGTGCTTGCCGAGCAAGAAATTGGTGAAATTGTTGCCCAAGTGGGTGATGGTTTGGCTTATCTGCACAGCAAGGATATTGTGCACCAAGATATTAAACCCGACAATATCTTAATTGACAACGATAACGATTACTTACTTACCGATTTTGGCATCAGTAGCCGTATGCGCAGCACCCTGCGCAAAGCTACCACCATCAGCGGAGCACTCACCGTGGCTTATGCACCACCTGAAAGATTCGACCAAAACCCTCAGAACACTGCTGCTGGCGACGTATTTTCAATGGGTGTTATGCTTTACGAACTATGCGAAGGCGATGTGCCTTGGATGGGTTCGGGCGGCGTGTCGTTACTTTCTGGCTCAAAGCCACCCATTATCAGCGACAAATTTAGCGCTGAGCTGGCTAAATTGATTCAATCCTGTTTAGCACTTCGTATGCAAGACCGCCCAACGGCAGCTCAATTGGCAGCGAGCGCAAAGCAATACTTGCGCACTGGCAAATGGGATATATCTTTTATAAAAGACAATATTGAAGTGGATGCCCCTGCATTTGCATCGAGTGGCAGGCGCACTGAGCGACTAGATAGCATCACTAGCATTTCGGCAATTGATGCGCCAAATACTAGTAACGTGCAAAAAGAAGAACCAATAAGCCAATCTGCACCCCAAAAACCTACCTCTGGCTCGGCAACCCGTGCCGATTTTGCTCCTACAGCGGAGAAAAAGAAAAGCAAAACTCCGCTTATTATAGGTGCCGTGATTGCACTGCTGCTTATAGTTGGCGTTGGCGGATATTTCTTTATGCAGCAGCAAAAAGCCGCAAATCTTAAAGCCCAATACGACCAATCCATCAGCGATGCCAATACTGCCTTGGGTGCTGATAAATTTGCAGATGCCAAAACCGCATTCTTGGCTGCTTTAGAAGTTTATCCTGACGATGCAACAGCCAAAAGCGGTTTGCAATCAGTTGAAGATAAAATCAAAGTTAAGTACGATGAAGCTTTCAGTGCAGGCAATACCTTACTCGAAGCCAAAAAGTATGCCGAGGCTATTGATAAATTTAACTTGGCACTCACCTTCAAACCTGAAGATAAAGAGGCTAGCGATAAAGTAGCTTTGGCTAATTATAGCATTGAGTTGGATAAAGGTGATACTTACCTTGCTGCGAAAGATTTTCTTAATGCTAAAAATGCTTATGAAAAGGCTTTAGGTTCTAAACCTAATGATGCAATAGCTCAGGGCAAGTTTGATGAGGCAAACCGGCAAGAAAAAGCAATTAGATTTGCCAAAGTAAATGCAGAATTAATTGCTGGCGTAAAAAGTGGCTCACAATCTCAAGTGAAGGATGCCTTAGCCGCTGGTGCCGATGCAACTGCGCATGACGGTAAAACGCCGATATTGTTTATTGCCATAAAAGCAGGCAACCTGCAAATGGTGAAAGACCTAGTAGCTGCTGGTGCAAAGTGCAATGATAGGAGCGGTAGTTTGGTTGTTAGCTCAACCAGTTATGGTAGCCCGGCCGTATTGGCCGCCGGCACAAACAAAATGGATATATTGAAGTATCTAATTGAGAGCTGCAAAGCTCCTGTAAACGATCAGGAGTTTAACGCCCCAACTAGTTCTTACAATGGTTGGAGCCCTCTGGGAGCTGCCGCTTCGTCGGGCTACTTAGATGTGGTGAAGTATTTGATTGGCAAAGGTGCCGACAAAAACGTTGTACAAGGCGCAGCGGGCTATACACCGCTATTAGAAGCGGCAGAAAATGGCCACTACGATGTAGTTAAGTACCTAGTAGACAACAAGGCCGATTTAACAATAGCTACCAAAAATGGTAAAGATGCTTATGAGCTTGCCAAAAGCTCAACCATCAAATCGTTGCTTAAAGAAAACGGATTGGGCAAGTTCACTGTTACTGACAACTTTAATAGTTACTCCAGCAGTGTATTCTTCCCCGACCAGGAAAAGTATACTGATAGCAACCGCGATGTGTACATTGCAGGAGGTAAATTGATATTCTTCTTGAAGGAAGATGTAGGCTCAAGCTATACTGAAGACTTGAGCAATGTGGATGCGTTGCAAGATTATACCGTTGAGGCCGAATTTAGCCAAACTGGCACACAAGATCCACACGGCCTTGTGTTTGGCGGTAAGGGCAGTGGCGATAGTTACAGGGTGCTTATCGACCCCAACGGCGGATATGTGGCATTGAAAAAATATGCAAACGGGGACTGGAAGACCATAGTTGATTATAAGCAAACCAGTGCTGTAAACCAACGCAATGGTGCTACCAACGTAATAAAAGTTGAGAAAAAAGGCACCTCGGTTGACATTTCGATAAATGGAACCAAGATTATTACCAACCAAAGCTTGCCACGTTTAAATGGCAACACTTTTGGCTTCTTTTGCCAAACCATTGATACCAAGTTGACGGTTGACAACTTTAAATTGGTTGGAGCAAGGAAATAAACTGGTTAACTGAAAATGAGAAAGGGATTGAAGCGTGTGCTTCAACCCCTTTCTTTTTATGTTAGTATTTTGTCCTTTCCCAGAACAGCTTAAGTAGTTTGCAAGGATGTCTATCGCATGAAAAAAGGACTTAAGCATTAGGCAAAACCTAAAACTTAACTAAAAGCATTAAACCCAGTAATATCCTGTCCAGTAATGAGCAAATGAATATCGTGAGTGCCTTCGTAAGTAATAACAGATTCGAGGTTCATGCTGTGGCGCATAATGCTATAGTCTCCACTAATGCCCATGCCGCCGAGTATTTGGCGGGCTTCTCGGGCTATCTTAATAGCCATGTCAACGTTGTTACGCTTCGCCATGCTTATCTGTGCAGGGGTGGCTTTGCCTTCGTTTTTCAAAACACCCAAACGCCAAGCCAAAAGCTGTGCTTTTGTTATCTCGGTAATCATCTCAGCCAATTTCTTCTGCGTCAACTGGAAACCTGCAATAGGGCGACCAAACTGCACCCGCTCCTGCGCATAACGCAATGCGGTATCGTAGCAATCCAAAGCTGCACCAATGGCACCCCATGATATGCCGTAACGCGCCGAAGATAGGCATGAAAGCGGTCCGCGCAAACCTTCAACTTCAGGGAAAATATTTTCCTTCGGTACTTTCACATTATCAAATACCAATTCGCCAGTGGCGGATGCCCTAAGTGACCATTTGTTGTGTGTGGTTGGGGTACTGAAACCCTCCATGCCGCGCTCTACTACCAAGCCACGTATTCGGCCTTGTTCATTTTTGGCCCATACTACGGCTATGTCGGCAAATGGGGCATTGCTTATCCACATTTTGGCACCGTTCAAAATCACATGGTCGCCGGCATCCTTAAAGTGGGTTTCCATGCCGTTAGGGTTGCTACCGTGGTTAGGCTCGGTAAGTCCGAAACAGCCCATCAACTCACCAGTAGCCAATTTCGGCAACCACTTGTGTTTTTGTTCTTCGCTAGCAAACTTGTAAATTGGGTACATTACCAACGAACCTTGAACCGAGGCAGTAGAGCGAATACCAGAGTCGCCACGCTCAATTTCTTGCATAATAATGCCATATGAAATCTCATCCAATCCACCACCGCCATACTCGGCAGGAATATGCGGACCAAAAGCACCGATTTCACCCAAACGCTTAATTAAATGGCTAGGGAAATCTGCACGTTGTGCATAATCATCTATAATTGGGGTAACCTCTTTCTTTACAAAGCTGCGCACAGCTTCGCGTATCAGCTTATGCTCATCGGTAAGCAAATCATCTACACCATAATAATCATGGTGCTGGTATAAATCGTTAAAGGCTTTCTTTTGGTGTTCCACGGTATCTGTCGCCATAACTTCGTTTGTTTAGTAAAACAAAGTTAAGGAATTTTAGTTGCGGGCAACTAGTTAAGCCATTCAATTTGACTACTTACGTCCTTCAAACTATTGCTTTATCAACTTATGATATGCTCGTGCACCTTGGCTGTTTCGTACCTCAAGCACATATATGCCTGCAGCCAAATTATTTATTGAAACATGGTGAAACCTTGATTCACCTTGCGCAGCAACCTCCATTATTAGTTTACCTTCCAAGCTCAAAACCTTTACCAAAGCATTATCAGCATTCGGAAGTTGCAGCACAATTTCATCAACCGCCGGATTTGGATACACTTGCAAATCAAATGAAGCTATTGACAAAACACTTGTAGTTGGCGTCGTATCTATTGGTTCGTCAGGGAAATACTCATACATTTTCTCTATTGCTCCAAACAAATTCAACCTACCACCGGTAACCGTTATATTCGTCAAACTAGCATTACTATCCACACCCTCTAAAATAAACCGCTTAGCCCATAAAGCGGCACTATCAGGGTACATGGTTGCATAGTCGGCAAACTCTTGGTTGGGCACCGAGAAAAGCAATGCAATGGCCCCAGTAACATGAGGAGTAGCACCTGATGTGCCACCAAACGCATCAAAATCGGAGTATGCATCAACGGTATATGCATCCTCTCCAGGGGCACCTAGGTCAATGCTTACAGTACCATAACCTGCGTACGTTTCTTTTACATCGTCTCTTTTGGTATTGGTTACTGCTATTAAGTAATCACTTGGGCAACTAGTAGGCATATCGCCAGTAACTTCAATATCCCAATTTTCATTAGCTGTTGCGCCTGCATTCAATATCCCAGCTTTACCCAAAGAGTCGTAGAAGCTGCACCACAGGGGTGCGTCGGTATACAGCAACTGATCGACGCCCCAAGAGGCATTAGTCGCTATCACATAAGCTCCTTTTGCACCACCAGTGGCATCATATAACTTGCGGTTATCCAGTGCATATTCGTATGCAGCAAGTGCTTCTGCTTCATCGCCACCACCTGCAATAATCATCAATTTTACATTCCAATTCACTCCAGAAACGCCATAATTGTCATCTCCTTTAGCACCAACTATCCCTGCCACTGAGCTGCCATGCCAACCACCTGCTTCCCATGATAAAGTGTTGAACATTTTATCATTTCCGCTATAAGAGTTCCAACCCCTGTAATCGTCAATGTAGCCATTACCATCATCATCAATGGAGTTGTTAGGTACTTCCAGTTTGTTTTTCCACCAATTTGAAACCATATCGGGTATAGTTGTATCCATACCATCGTCAATAATAGCCACAACAATAGTATCCCCATTGGGTGTAACACCACCAGTAGTAATATACCAAGCCAACTCGGCGCTTATATCGGCACCTACTACTCCCCCATTTCCACCACTATTGGCATACTGCCATTGCAAGCTATAATAGGTATCGTTAGGTTGTTTAGTATTGGTACGCTTCTGTATTACATGATTGTGCTGCACAATTTCTACTTCTGGCAATCGATAAAGTGCCATGAGTATCTCCTCTTGTGGAAGCAGCACAGTATGGCCAATTAACCAAACATTCATAGTATGGGCTACAGGCCGAACCACCGATAAGCCGTATTGTTGTGCCAACTCTGGATACAAAGCCAATAATTTATCGGCATTTACACCCGGTTTAAAGCTCACTAACAATTCATTGGGTCTTACCTTTTGACTATGGTTAATCGAACTTGAAGTGTTCAAGAAAGGACTGCTTTGACCTTTAACTAAGGTTGAAACAAAAAGCGAAAAGCTAACAAACAACAATAATCGTAACTTCTTCATAGAAAATTTAATAAGTAGGAAAACTACAAACCAATATGAACAACCTTTAACTTCAGCCCTGAAAATAGACTAAAATCTTGAAGCTATTTCTTATTCTCATCTTCATTTTGGCTAGGTAACAAATAGATAACCACTGCCAATACTGCTGCAAATCCAAGAAAAGCTAAAAGAAGGCTCTGAATCATGTGACTTATTATATGGCTCTAAAGTAGTGGATTTAAGGATTACTTCGCCATTTGGCACAATATTAAATCAAAAAAAAGGGCGCAACTATTAGCTGCGCCCGTTAATAATGCATGGCCTTGCAGTTGTTATCTGCTAATTACAACGCGGTGCACGCTGCTGTAATTATCTGATTGTATTTGAACTAGGTAAGTGCCAACGGCCAATGTTGCCATATCTAATTGCATTGGGCTATTGCTATCAACTTGATTGTATTCTTCTTTCATCAACAATTGACCTTGAACACTGAATACCGATAGGTTTAAGGTTTTGCCATCCAGCCCTTCAACTCCAAAGTTGAGCACACCGGTAGTTGGATTAGGGTAAAGGCCCACCGATACTTGCGCATCTAGCTCATCAATACCTGTGCAAGAGCGCACGCTTACCATGTAGCTAGTGTAGCTTGTGCAGCCTTCGCTGTTGGTAAACTCGTAGGTGAGCACATACTCGCCAAAACCAGCAGTTGAAGGATTGAAGCCTGAGCCTGAAATACCTGAGCCATACAAGGTACCACCTAGTGGCACTACGTTCAAAGTAATTTCCACGTCATCTTCAATGCAATACTCAGGGTTTAGGCCGCTAAGCAACAAGTTGGTAGCTGCCTTAATGCGGGTGCTTGCTGAAGTACTGGTTATACAACCATTTACATCGGTATAAGTGTAAGTAACCACATAAGGACCACCTGTGCCAGCGGTATCTGGCGAAAACACGCCGCCAACCACACCGTTGCCACTAAACACACCACCAGCAGGGAAACCTGTAAGTACCACCAACGGTGCATTTACACAATAGGTGCTATCCAAATTATCGATACCGATTGGCAATACGTTGTTAACGGTTACTGGGGCATCCAAAGTTGCAGCACAACCGGCACCATCAGTATAATTGTAACTTACGGTTTGCGCACCAGCACCTGCTGTAGCAGGGTTAAATACGTTTCCATTTACCCCACTTCCACTAAACGTACCACCAGCAGGCAAAGCAACTAAGTTTATAGAGTCGCCATTTACGCAATAAGTGCTGCGCAAACCAACCCATTGCAATATTGGGTTGGTAACCACTTCGGTAAGCTGTACATTGTTATTGCTGCAGCCATTAGTATCAACAAAAGTATACGAAAGGATATAAGGGCCACCCACACCAGCATTAGTTGGGTTGAAAGATGTACCCGAAACACCGGAACCCGCAAAAATGCCACCGGCAGGTGTTGCAACCAGCTCAACCGAATCGGATTGAACGCAATATTGTGTGGCAATAGGGTCGAAGGTTACGGTTGGTAAATCATAAACGGTAATACTCACAGTATCTACGGCATCGCAGCCGCCTGTTATAGCCACCCTGTACGCTAAATTGTGCACACCCACACCCGCAAAGTAGGGCACAAAAGTACCATTGCTTATACCAGGGCCTGTAAAGGTTCCTCCGGCAGGAGTGGCTGTAAGCGTTACTGGCAAAGCACTAAGGCAATATGTACTATCGGCTAAGGTAAACTG
Source organism: uncultured bacterium (assembly GCA_903861055.1). GTDB lineage: Bacteria > Bacteroidota > Bacteroidia > Chitinophagales > CAIOSU01 > CAIOSU01. The sequence goes on along the minus strand of CAIOSU010000001.1, from coordinate 2,187 downwards.
TGCGGTGGGCGATTGGGATACAAACACATCGTAAGCAGCAGTATCAGCGCATCCGAAGGCATTACTTACCGCATAGCTTATCGTATTCACGGTATTGGCCGTTGCTTGCGCAGGATCGAAAGTTGAGCCTGAAACACCATTGCCAAAAAACACCCCACCCAATGGATTGCCAATTAGGTTAATCACTTCATCGCCAGAACAAATGGTGTCATTCAATCCGCTAAGGCTTGCATTTACCCCTGGGCGAACGTTAACCGTTACCGATGCAGCAGAGGTACAAGCCCCATCGCTACCCGTTACGGTATACACTGTAGTGTCAGCAGGCGCAACTGTAATAGCTGCCGTGGTGGGGCCATGGCTCCAAGTATAACTACTAGTGCCAGATGCAGTAATAGTTACGCTATCGCCTGAGCAAATGGTTGTATCGGTAATATCAAGCGACACACCACTAACCGTTACTTGTTTAATGGTAGTAAACGCGCAAGACGAAGGTATAAAACGAACCGACGCACCGATGGAAGTCCAATCGGTATTGTTGCGCCCTAATACTGGGTAAGCTTGAGTACCTGTGCCGTTTTCGATACCTTGGGTAGCCGAAGGGCCTCCATCATCGGCAATACAATTGATACAGTGTATTTCAATTTCGTTAGTGGTTTCTTGCAATACTATTTGCGCTTGAACCACACTTGGGCTAAAGAAATGATAAGCATCGAAGTTGATAACCATAGCACGGTTGGGTGCAGTGCCCGTTACAAAATATTCGAAACCGGATAGTTCCAAATCGTCCCACATAAAAGCAACCAAAGCATTAGGGACATTGCTATTGGGTAGGGTTTGGTTCGAAAATGCGGAACTGGTGCTTGAAACATCGAAGGTTAAAAAGCCATTGGTACTGACTTTCAATTGGGCGTAATCTTGTCCAAAGAAATTAAAGTTGAAACCGATAGGAATGGCATTCGACAATTCGTCATCATTATCAACATAGTTGTAGGTAACAGCACCAACGCCAGTAGGTAGAATATTGTAGGTAAAGTTGGTATCGATGGTATAACCCAGCAATGAGTCGTAAACGTAGGCTATATCATGCACTCCTGCACCAGCAGCCGACGGGTCAAAATCATTGCCTGTAATACCTGGGCCACTGAAACTGCCGCCTAAAGGGCTGCCAGTTAGTGTAACAGGTGTATTGCTTGATGCGCAATAAGTACTGCCCAAACCGCTAAACGATGGCGTAAAGTTAACCACGTTGTAAGTAATAGCAGTGCTGTTTGCACAACCTGCCGAGCTGGTATAGTTGTATGTAACGGTGCTACTGCCAGCTCCAGCAGTTGCCGGAGTAAACACACCACCACTTACACCAGGACCACTAAAGGTACCACCTGAAGGAGTAGCCGCAAGAGTAAAAGCAGGCTCATCGTAACAAACAAAAGTATTAGCAGTAGTAATTAAAACTGCCGGTATTGGGTTTACGATAACCACAATGGTATCTCTGCCTGAGCAACCCAGTCCTGCATCAAAATACTCGTAAACCACATTGTGGGTTCCTGCGCCAGCATCGGCAGGGTTAAAGTTGCTACCGGTTACGCCAGGTCCACTAAAGGTGCCGCCCGCTGGGGTGCCTGTAAGTGCATAATCAAGGTTTACATCGGCACAATAGTTGGAGGCTATACCTGTAAGTGTAACTGTAGGCGATGTGTTAACGGTAACCCTAACCGTATCGGTTTTGGTACAACCGTTTAAGTTTGCCGTAAGGACATAATTGGTGGTGGTTAATGGCTGTGCGGTTGTTACCGGCGAATTGGGGTCTGCAAGGCCGGTAGTTGGCGACCAAGAATAAATGCCAGCAGGCACACCGCCAATGGCAAAGTTGTCGATAGCTGCCCAATACTCCCAACCACCCAAGTCATCGTAAAGGAAACGAAGGCGCATGTTGGCGTTTGCGTATGGTGCAAGGTCAAACGTCACGTTCTGGAAATTGGTCAATGACGTTCCATTGATGGTTGAGGTATACACAGCCAAATTTTGATAAGCCGTTCCATCCCAAACCTGGATGCTGAATTGACTCCCCAAATATTCGCGGAAATGAACATCCAAATTTACCAGCAAAACACCGTAAGTAGTGGCATCAAAGGCAGGCGATAACAATTCCACTCTGTTAACTTGGCCATTTCCGGCATCATCATCATT